>DATANT010000240.1:0-3251 GCA_036266115.1 Gemmatimonadaceae bacterium
GCGCGTGGCGAGCCGCGTGGGCGCGGCGCAGGCGCGCGTCGCGGCCATGCTGCTGCTCACCCTGCGCGGCACGCCCACGCTGTACTTCGGCGACGAGCTGGGCATGCCGGACGTGCCCATCCCGCCCCATCTCGCGCGCGATCCACAGCAGCTCAACATGCCGGAGCTGCGGATCGGGCGCGATCCGGAGCGCACGCCCATGCCGTGGGACGCCGGCCCAGGCGCCGGGTTCACCACCGGCCAGCCGTGGCTGCCCATCGTGGAGGGCACCACCACCATGAGCGTGGCCGCCCAGCGGGACCACCCGGGCTCCATGCTCGCGCTCCACCGCGCGCTCATCGCGCTGCGTCACGCCGAGCCGGCGTTGCATCGCGGAGACTACCGACCGGTGTACACCGCCGGCGATGCGCTGGCGTACGGGCGCGAATGGCGGGGGCGCGGCTTCCTGGTGGCGCTCAACCTGGGCGCGACGCCGGCCGTGGTGCGCCCCGTCACCTTCGAGCTGCGCGGCACCGTGGCGTTGCAGACGTCGCTCGCGCGCGAGGGCGAACGAGTGGAGGACGAGGTGCGGCTGGGGCCGAACGAGGGCGTGGTGGTACGGTTGGATTGACGCGCGCGGCGGCCGGTGCGCGTGACGTCAGGTGGCCATTGCCACCGGGCCGTTCCGCCGCAGGAGCAGCCCCACCGCATACGCGCTTATCGCGCTCAGCACCACCAGCTCCCCGCCGTCCTCCAACACGGTGAGCAGCGTGTTGAGCAGCGGAATGCGGTCCACCGTGCTGTGCACCATGTCCACGCCACCGGCAAAGAAGGCGAACAGGACGAGCAGCGCGCCAATCCGCCGCGCGATGCTCCTGAACGCAGCCGATCCTCGGAGGTAGGCGAGGCCGATCAGCAACAGTGAGCTGGCGCCGATGAGCGCGAACACCGCGAGCTCACCGAGATCCTGCGCGTGGAGGCCCATGCGGGGAGTGAGGGCGAGATGTCGGACGACCATGCTTCCCGCCTGCTCGTGCACCCGGAAGGCATCGTCCACGAGCAGGTAACCGAAGATCAGCGGCCAGACGAAGTGAGCCCGCTGCGCGGTGTGGACGGCGAGCCAGAGGAAGCTCACCGCCACCCAGAACACCTTGACGTACTGGAAGACTTCCCCGAATCCACGCTCCGTGGCCAGGTGGAAGCTCTGGCCGGAGAGATATGGCGTGAACGACTGCACGAGGTGCGCGCCGATGAGCAGCGCGTCGGTGCAGAGCATCAGGACGAGGAGCTCGCGCGCCCCCGGCGCGCGCAGGATGGCGCGCAGGCCGAAGGGCGCGTCGTCCCTGCTGTCGCCGGTGCGTGGGGCGAGCGGCGATCCGCCTGTCGCGGAGGCTGGCCGGGCGCCGTGCGCCGGCCGCTCCACAGCCGGCGGGGGCACGAGGGTGCCGGCGGAGTGCGTGGCTCCGAGGTCGGTCATGACGCTGGGCTGGACGACGGCACTACGAGATCGCCGGGATGTCTTCGGAGCCCTGCGTCGAGCTCGGAGCCGCCATCACGAAGCCCAGGCGAGTCAGGCTCGACAAGATGCACGATGCGAGCCAGTCGCTTATGGTGCGGCTCCGCCGGAATCCGTCCGCCGGTCGAGCTGCTCGAGCACCATCGGCCACGAGCTCGCGTGACGGTCGCGCGAGGCGTCGTCCGGGAAGCCGGCGTGCGTGAGCCGCAGGTGCGTGCCGGTGCCCCGCGGCACGAGCTCGATGGTGACCACCGTCTCGGCGCCGCGCGTGCCGCCCTCGCCGGTGACCCACGTGAGCTCCACCAGGCGGTCGCGCTCCAGCCGGAGGAAGCGGCCGTAGTGCGGGTGGCGCCGTATGGCGCCGGGCGTCGCGAGCACCTGCACCGTCTCGAAGAAGAAGGGGGCGCCCACGCGCGCATCCATGGCCGCCGAGCCGGGCGCGGCGAACCAGTGGTCGAACCGCTCGGTCCACGCGCGGTAGAGGGCATCGGGCGCCGCGGCCATCTCCCGCTCGACGACGAGGTGGAGCGGCCGCGAGGTGAGATCGGGAGGCGTTGCCGGTGTGGTCACGCGCGTGCTCCGGCTCCGTCCAGAAACACCGCGAGCTGCTCGAGGGCGCCGGACCATGCGGTCGCGGAGTCAGCGGCAGACGCGGCGTGCCGAGCGGCGACGCTCGTCTCGGTCTCGGTCACCGTGACGTCGGTGCCGGCCGCGCCGCGGTCGGCGAAGTCGATCCGGACGAGCCACTCCGCCAGCCCCGGGCCAGCGTCGGGCGCGTCGTAGATCCAGGTCAACACCAGCCGCTCGTTCGGCACGAACTCACGATACTCCCCCACGATCACGTTCACCGCGTCACCCTCGCCGCGCGACTCGGCGCGGAATCGCCCACCGACTCGGGGCTCCACCACGGCGACGTCGGTCCACCACTGGCTCATCACCGCAGGGTCGGTGAACGCGGCGAACGCCTCGCGCGAGGGCGCGGCGACGCGGCGCGTCACCGTGACGCGATACTCGCCGGCCGCGCCCTGCGGAGCTGGGGGCACGAGCGGCCGCTCCACGAGCAGCGCCGCGAGCTTGTGGAGGCAGGTGGGCCAGCCGGCCGCGAGGAGCTCGCGGGTCCGCAGGTCCCGCGCGCGGGCATGCGTGAGCGTGAGCTCGGTGGTGCCGGGCGCACGCTCTCGGAGCTCCACCGTGAGCAGCGACGGCGCGTCGTCGGCGCCGTGCGGGCCGTCGTAGCGCCACGTCATCACGACGCGCGCGAACGTCCCGCCCTGCGGCGGCATGAGCTCCCGGTACTCGCCGGTGGTGAGATGTACGTCGTCCGCCGGCGGGCACACCACCGCGATCCGATACGCGCCGCCAGGGCGCGCGTCGGCGCTCGCCTCACGCACCCGACAGTCGTGCGCGGCCAGCCAGCGGGCGAGCAGGCTCGCGTCGGTCCACGCGGCGAACACCTCGGCCGCGGTCGCGGGGATCGTCCGCACCAGGGTGACGGCGGGAACGGGGGATGGGCCGGCGGCCATCGAGCTCAGACCTGGAAGAGCTGGATCAGGTTGCCGCAGGTGTCATCGAACATCGCGATGGTGACCGGCCCCATCTGCGTGGGCTCGGACCGGAACACCACCCCGAGCCCGGTGAGCCGATCGTAGTCCGCCTGGATGTCCGTGGAGGCGAACGCCGTGGCCGGGACCCCGCTGTCGTAGAGCGCCTTCTGGTACGGCGCCGAGGCCGGATGCCCCGTGGGCTCGAGCAGCAG
>DATANT010000241.1:0-2194 GCA_036266115.1 Gemmatimonadaceae bacterium
CCCACCGACGACCGGGCACTCCTGTCGGGTGCGGTGCAGGTGCTGCACGACTGGGCATCGGGCGACATCACGATCGACAGCGCCGAGGTGGTGGCGGAGCGCGGCGTGGTGCTCGGCGAGTGGCGCTCCCGCCTGCCCGACAGCACCGGCCGCGCCATCCAGGAGTCGGAGATGCGCGCCATGCTCGACCCGGGCTCGCGCTATCTCGCGCGGCTCCCCATCGGCGACACCGCGCAGCTCGCGAGCGCCACCGTGGAGCCGTTGCGCCGCTTCTACCGGGACTGGTACCGCCCCGACCTGATGGCGGTGGTGGCGGTGGGGGACTTCGACGCCGACGAGATGGAGCGCACCATCCGCGAGCGGTTCGGCGCCATCGCCGCACCGGCGAAGCGACGCGAGGCGCCCGTGGCGGTGCCGGCGGTGCTCGCGACGCCGCGCGTGAACATCGTGCGCAGCCAGCGGGTCGCGCCGATGATGCAGTTCGTCTGGCGCGAGCCGGAGCCATCGGCCGGGCTCGACGCGGCGCTCCGCCGCGAGCTCGTGACCTACATCCTCCACGCCGAGCTGCAGCAGCGGCTCTCGGGGATGCACGTGGAGCGCGGGAGCGCGCCGTTCATCAGGGCCTCGCTCGGTAGCGGCGGGGTCGCGCGCCCATTCCCGCTGCGCTATTTGTCCGTGATGGCGCTCCCCGACAGCCTGGAGCGGGCGGCGGCCGTGGCGCTCGGCGAGGTCGAGCGCATCGCGCAGCACGGCATCCCCGGGCCCGCGCTGGCGCATCGCAAGGCGATCCTGCTGCGGAGCCTCGAGGCGCAGGCGCTCCGCGCCGACGCCATGCCCTCGGACTTCTATGCGAGTGGCTACACGGACCACTATCTCACCGGCCGCTCCTCGCTGGCCAGCGTCGGGCAGCAGGCGGAGCGCGCGAAGCGCCTGCTCGCCGGCGTCACCGGCGCCGACCTGGCCGCCGCCGCGCGCTTCTGGCGCGACCGCGACCTGCGCGTGCTGGTACGCTTCCCCGAGTTCGTCAGCGTCTCCGCGCCGGACGAGCGGCGCGTGCTCGCCCTCCTCGACTCCGTCGCGCAGAATCGAACCGAGCCGCTCGATGCGAACGTAGTGGCGGCGGCCCCGGTGCTGGAGCGTGAGCCCGTGCCTGGCAGGGTGGCCGAAGAGCGCCACCACGAGCGCTCCGGGATCACCGAGTGGACGCTCTCCAACGGGGCGCGCGTGCTGCTCAGGCCCACCCCCAACGAGCCCGACCAGGTGCTGATCCGGGCGTGGAGCCCGGGCGGCTTCTCCCTCGTCCCCGACTCGATGTTCTTCGGGACGGGGCGGATGGTGGCTCGCCTGATGACCGCGCTCGCTGGCGGCGCCGAGTCGGGGAAGGGAACGGTCGCAGAGGGGCGCACGGCGGACGTGCTGCGGGCGTTCTCGGTGGACATCGGCTACGGCGACGAGTCAATGACGCTCGCCGGCTCGCCGCGCGACCTGGAGACGATCTTCCAGCTCATGCACCGGCAGTTCACCGCGCCCCGGCTGGACACGGCCCGGGTGCGCGCGTGGCAGGGGCTCGGCAAGTACATGAGCCCGGGGCCGTCGCTGCACGACCAGCTCGACCAGATGGTTGCACGTGGGAATCCGCGCCTGCTCCCGGTCTCCACCCGCCTGGCGGAGCTGTTCCAGGTGGATCAGGCGATGGCGCTCTACGGCGACCGATTCGGTGACGCGTCGGACTTCACCTTCACGATCGTGGGCGCGGTGAGCCGCGACGAGGTGCGCGCGCTCGTCGAGCGGTACGTGGCTAGCCTTCCGGCCAGCGGGCGGATGGAGACGCCGAAGGATCCCCGCCTCCGCCCCTTCCTGAGCAGGCAGCTGAATGTGATCCCGGAGTTCGAGGTGCCGAAGGCGAGCACGCTGCTCGCCTTCAACGGACAGTTCGCCGAGGAGCCGGCCGAGTACCTGGCGGAGCGCGAGAAGCTTGCCCTCCTCACGAGCATCGTGCAGGAGCGACTGCGCCTGCGGCTGCGGGAGGAGATGTCGGCCACCTACGGCGTGGCCGTGCAGGACATGACGTATCCGCTCCCCCGGGAGCACTACCGCGTGCTCTTCGGCTTCGACGCGGCACCGGAGCGCCGCCACGAGGTGACGGACGAGCTGTTCGCGGTGCTCGACGAGATCCGCGCGCTCATCGAGCGGT
>DATANT010000242.1:0-11477 GCA_036266115.1 Gemmatimonadaceae bacterium
TCGCGTGGCCCAGCGCGGCGGCGCGGTCGAGCATCCAGGGGTCGCGCACGCCGTGCAGCTCGGTGAGCCACCGGCCCACGACGCCCGCCACGCGGTAGGTATAGATGCGGAGCGCGGCGGCATCGTGATACGGCGCGAAGCGCAGGTCGCTGCGCACCCCCGCCACCAGCTCGCCGGCGTACGCGAACGGAATGCCGCGCTCGGCCATCTCACCCATCACGCGGTCCACCAGCGGGATGCCGCACGCGCATCCGTCGTAGGCGGCCAGCGCACAGGCCAGCCACGCGTCCAGGTTGGCCTCGGCGGTCGCGTCTCCACCGGTGGCGGCGTCCACGAGGTCGTCGGTGAAGCGGCACCAGGCATAGACGCGCGCCACGCGGTCGCGCTCCGCGCCCCGCAGCAGCATGGCGGCGAAGCGGAACGAGCGCGCGTGCCGCGCCATGTAGGAGGCCGGCGCCGCGAGCTCGCGGAGCGCCGGCAGCACGCCCAGATCGCCCAGGTAGCGCAGGTCGCCGCGCGGCGCCGGCGGCTGGAGGCGCGGAAGCGCGAGGGTCTCCGGCGTCATGCGCCCACCGCCCTGCGAGGCGCCGCCGCGGTGCGCGGGACGCGGGTGACCAGCCAGCAGACCATGAGCGCGGCGACGGTCGCGGCGACCGCGCCCCATAGCCCCGCCGCCACGCTCATGCCGAGCGGCAGCAGGAGGTTCGCGCCGTAGAACGCGAGCAGCCAGCCCACTGGCAGTTCGGCGACCCATGCATCGGTGCGCAGCAGCGCGAGCGCGGCCATGAGCGCGAGGCCGGTGACGTACCACCCGGCCACGTTCAGGAGCGGCATCCCGTAGTAGACGCCCTCCGTGCCCCAGATCCAGTACGTGGTCACGAGGCTCATCGCCGGGTCCAGCGCGAGGTCCCAGCTCAGGAGGATGAGCGAGCCGACGACGATCCTCCGCCCGACGTGCGCGCGCTCCGGGTACCGTCGCAGCGCCACCGCGTAGGACGGGAGCGCCATGAAGAACCACGAGAGCGGGATGAGCACCGGCACGTGGCCGAACAGCTTCGCGCCCAGCCCGTCGGTGTAGTGGTACGGCCCGAACGGGAGGCCCACGGTGGTGCCGGCCAGCTCGCTCGTGAGCGACAGCGCGTAGAGCGCGGCGAAGGGCGCCAGCCACCGCGCGCCGACGCGACGCGAGAGGAAGAGCGCGAGCGCGGCGAACGCGAGGACGATCTGCGCGCGCGGCGCGAGCGCGAACATCCGGCCGTAGACCTGCGCCGCCCCGGGCACCCCGTTCAGCAGCTCGGGGTGCAGCGCGAACGTCACGAACCCGGCGAGCGAGGCGGCCGAGACCGCGTAGACCACGGCGAGCGCGATCCCGTCCGGCCACCGGGTCAGTGCCCGTCCGCGGTCGGCGCGCCGGGCGGCAGCGGCCCGCTGCCGCTGCCCGGCGAGGGTGGTGATGTCCTCCATCGGCTACCTCTCGTCCAGCATTTAACCAGAATACATGGACATAATCTTGACAGCGCACCCGGGTTTGTCCAGCTTTCCTCCCCAGATGACCGTGGCCAACTGGAAATCGGGCGAGCGACGCGACGACCGGATAACCCGCAAGCGGACGCGGCGGGATGCGCCGGGACGCGATGTCGCGGTGGTGATCGGCGCGGGGCTGGGCGGCCTGGCCGCCGCCGTGCGCCTGCGCGCCATGGGCTGGCGCGTGGTGCTGGTGGAGGCGCTGGACCAGCCGGGGGGCCGCGCGCGCGTCTTCCACCGGGACGGCTTCACCTTCGACGCGGGCCCCACGGTGATCACCGCGCCCCACCTCATCGCCGAGCTCTTCGAGCTCGTCGGGCGCGACCCGCGCGACTACTACTCGCTCGTGCCGGTGGACCCGTTCTACCGCATCCTGTTCGACGACGGGAGCGCCCTGGACTACGTGGGCGACGAGGAGCGGCTGCTCGCGCAGATCGCGCGCTTCGAGCCGCGCGACGTGGACGGCTACCGGCGCCTCGCGCGCACGGCCGAGCGGATCTTCGAGACCGGCTTCACGCAGCTCGCCGACCGGCCGTTCCACCGGCTCTCGGACATGCTGCGCGTGGTGCCGGCCATGGCGCGCCTGCAGAGCTGGCGCTCGGTGCACGGCCTGGTGGCGCGGCACATCCGCGACCCGCGGCTCCGCCAGGCGCTCACCTTCGAGCCGCTGCTCGTGGGCGGCGACCCGTTCCACACGTCGTCCATCTACCTCCTCATCCACTGGCTCGAGCGGAAGTGGGGCGTGCACTTCGCCCTGGGCGGCACGGCGTCGATCGTCGGCGCGCTGGTGCGGCTGCTCGAGGAGCTCGACGTCGACATCCGCCTCGACACGCCGATCGACGAGATCGTCGTCGAGCACGGCCGCGCGGTCGCGGTGCGCACGGCCGGGGGCGAGCGGATCGCCTGCGGCCTGGTCGTGAGCAACGCCGATCCATCATCCGTCTACACGCGGCTCCTGGCGCCGCGGCATCGCCGGCGCCACTCCGACCGCGCGGTGGCGCGCGTCCGCCAGTCGATGAGCCTCTTCGTGGGCTACTTCGGCACCACCCGCACCTATCCGTCGCTCGCGCACCACACCATCCTGCTCGGCCCGCGCTACCGCGGGCTGCTGGACGACGTGTTCCGCCGCCGCGTGCTGGCCGAGGACTTCTCGCTCTACCTGCACGCACCGACGCGCACGGACCCGTCGCTCGCGCCGCCGGGGTGCGAGACGTTCTACGTGCTCTCGCCCGTGCCGAACACGCGCGCCGGCATCGACTGGGAGCACGAGGCGGAGCCGTACCGCGCGCGCATCATGGCATCGCTCGAGCGGCGGCTCCTGCCCCACCTCGGCGAGTCGGTGGTCACGTCGTTCCACATGACGCCGGCCGACTTCGAGCGCACGCTCCGGTCGGTGGACGGCGCGGCCTTCGGGCCGGAGCCGCTGCTCACGCAGTCGGCGTGGTTCCGCTACCACAATCGCTCGCCCGACGTCGCTGGGCTCTACTTCGTGGGCGCGGGGACGCACCCGGGCGGCGGAATTCCTGGCGTGCTGTGCTCCGCGAAGGTGCTGGAGCGCGTCGCCCCGCGCCCCACGCGCGCGTGACGTCAGCCGCCCGGGGAGCCGGCGCGCGGACGCCCACGCCACTCGCGCGGGCGCTGCGCCGTGGTCTCGATCACGCGGAGCACCGCGGCCGCGTCGGCGAGCGGCGCGAGCCAGTAAGCCACGCCACGGGGCGCGAACGAGTGCGCCGTGGCCACGGCGAGCAGGAGCCGCACGAGCAGCAGCGCGCCATTCACGGCCACCAGCGCCGCCACGAGCCTTGGGGCCGCGATCGCGCTTCCGGCGAACGCGAGCAGCACCAGCATCGGCAGCGGCAACCCCTGAGCGAGCAGCAGGAAGAGCGCATCGATCCAGCGCCAGCGCGCGCTGGTGGCGTCGCGCATGTTGAGCGACCGGGGCCACCCGCGCCACGTCTCGCGGCCCGTGCAGTACATGACGACGTCGAGCAGCCGCGGACCGTCCAGGAAGCCCACGCGCGCACCCTGCTGCGCGAGGTGCCGCGCGATGCGGATGTCGTCGCAGTAGGAGTCCGTCGCCACCTCGTACCCGCCGGCGCGCTCCAGCACCAGGCGCCGCATGAGCAGGCACTGCCCGTTCGCCATCACCCGCTCCGGGTGCGCGTCGCCCGCGCCGGCCGCGCCGAAGCGATAGATGAGCGTCGTGAGGAACGCGGGCTGCAGCCAGCGCGCCCCCACGCCGGGCGCGATGATGCGGGGCGCGAACGACACCGCATCCAGCTCGAGCGCGCGCGCCGCCGACGTGGCGCCGGCCACCATGCCCGGCCGCGGGGCGGTATCCGCGTCCACCACCATGATCCACTCGCCGCGAGCCGCCGCGCACCCGGCCGCGATCGCCCACGGGCGGCCGACGCTGCCCGCCGGTCGCGGCGGCTCGGCGATGCGACGGAACCGCGCGTCGCGCGCGGCGGCCGCGTCCACCAGCTCGGCCGTCCCGTCCGTGGAGGCGCCGTCCACGACGATCACCTCCGCGAGCGGGGCGCCCTGAACGTGGAGCCCGTCCAGACACGGCCCGATGCGCGCGGCCTCGTTGCGCGCGGGGATCACCACCGAGACCGACGTGTCGGGCATGCCGCTCGCGAGCGGCTCCACCGGCGGCAGCCGATGGCGCCCGGGCGCCAGCCGCGCGCAGAGCACCACGAGGGCCACGGACTGCGCGACCAGCAGCGCGGCGAACAGCGTAGCGAGGAACATCAATGACCGGGACGACAGGGATGCATCGGCCACGTGCGCTGGTGACCGGCGCGGGCGGCTTCATCGGCCACCACCTGGTACGCCATCTTCGGGCCCAGGGCTACTGGGTGCGGGGCGCCGACCTCGTGCTGCCCGCGTTCGCGCCGAGCCGCGCCGACGAGTTCCACCTGCTCGACCTGCGACGTCCGGACCACTGCCTGGCCGCGGCGCATGCCGTTGACGAGGTGTACCACCTGGCCGCCAACATGGGCGGCATGGGATTCATCGAGTTCAACAAGGCCGAGATCGCGCACGACAACGTCCTCATCGACGCCAACATGCTCGAGGCGTCGCGCCGGACGGGCGTCGGGCGCTTCTTCTACGCGTCGTCCGCGTGCGTCTACCCGCCGTTCCGGCTGCAGCGGCCCGACGCGCCGCCGCTGCGCGAGGAGGACGCGTATCCCGCGGATCCGGTGGACGGCTACGGCTGGGAGAAGCTGTACGCCGAGCGTCTCTGCCGGCACTACCGCGAGGACCACGGGCTGGAGACGCGCGTCGCGCGCTTCCACAGCATGTACGGCCCGCTGGGCACCTACGACGGAGGACGGGAGAAGGCGCCGGCCGCGATCTGCCGCAAGGTGGCGCTGGCGGACGACGGCGGCGAGATCGAGATCTGGGGCGACGGCGCGCAGACGCGCACGTACTGCTACATCGACGACTGCGTGGAAGGCATCCATCGCCTGATGCGCTCCGACCATCACGAGCCGATCAACCTTGGCAGCGACCGGCTGATCAGCATCGACGAGCTCGCGCGAATGGTGGTGCGTCTCGCCGGCAAGCGCGTCGAGCTCCGTCACGTCGCCGGCCCCGAGGGCGTGCGCGGCCGCGGCAGCGACAACACCCGCGCCCGCGCCGTGCTCCAGTGGGAGCCGCGAGTCCCGCTCGAGGACGGCCTGCGCCGTACCTACGAGTGGATCGCCCGCGAGGTCGCCGCGACGGTGCCGGGCCGCTGAGGCGGGCATGCGCTCAGCGGTCGGCCATCGGCGCGGCGGGGGCGGCGGCTCGGAGCGCACGGAGCGCGCGACGGAATGCCGGAATGTCCGGCAGCACGCGCATGCCGGCCCCGCGCAGCACGTCACCGTGACGCTCGGCCGCCGCACCGCCCACGAGGAGCGCGGTGGCGCGCGGCAGGGTGCGCGCCGTGTCGCACAGCGCCTCGAGCTCCGCGGCGCCCTCCGCGTAGACCGCGCTCAGCGCCACGGCGCGCGCGCCCACCTGCGCGGCGGCGGCCACGATGTGCGCCGCGGGAAGGCTGGCGCCCAGATAGACCACGCGCCATCCCTCCGCGGCGGCGGCGGCCGCGGCGAGCATCGCGCCCAGCTCGTGAAGCTCGCCGGCAGGCGTCGCGACCACGAGCCGCGGCGCGCGCGGGCCGGCGGCATACGTGTCCGTGACCCACGCCAGCACGCGGCGCACCACCGCCGAGGCGAGGTGCTCGTGCGCGGGGCTCAGCGTGCCGTCGTGCCAGCGCTCGCCCACGCGGTGGAGGAAGCGCGAGACCACGTGGTCCACGAGCCCCGCACCGCCGATGGTGAGCGCGCCTCGCCTGAGCGCCGCTTCCAGCGCGGCGCCGTCCAGGAGCTCGGTGGCCGCCATGCACGCGGCCACGAGCGCGTCGGCCGCCTCCGACTGGGTCCCTGCCGGCGCCGGCGACTGGTCGTCGAGCAGTGCCTCGAGCGCGTTCAGGTCCAGCCGCGCCACTTCGGCGATGCTGTGTCCAGCGAGCGTCGCGCGATGCATGAGGGACAGGCGCGCGACGTCCTCGTCGGAGTAGAGCCGCTGGCCGCCCGGGGAGCGCTGCGGGTGCACCGCGCCGTGGCGCCGCTCCCAGGCGCGGAGCACGTCCGCGGAGAGGCCCGTGCGTGCGGTGACGATCCGGACCGGGTATCGTGGTTCGCCGTTCGCATGCTCAGCCATTCGACCAGGCTAACCCCGCGTCCAGGTATCGTCAATGTCTGATGGCACAAGGCTGGACACCATCGACCGTACCGCGCCGCTCCAAGGCCCGTGGGTCGAGCGAATCGGCGGCGGCCGGTGGCGCCTCCGGGCCGCGCAGCTCATCGCGGCGCCGCGCGCACGGCTCTTTCCCTTCTTCGCCGACGCGCACAACCTCGCGCGCCTCACGCCCCCGGAGATGCGCTTCGAGATCCTCACGCCCGGCGCCGTCGCCATGCGCGAGGGCGCGCTGATCGACTACCGCATTCGCGTGTGGGGAGTGCCGCTCCGCTGGCGGACCGTGATCTCGCGCTGGGACCCGCCCAACGAGTTCGTGGACGAGCAGATCAGCGGGCCGTACGCGGAGTGGGTGCACCGCCACCGCTTCACGGAGCAGGACGCGAGCACGACGCTCATGGAGGACGAGGTGCTGTTCCGGCTGCCGTTCGGGCCGATCGGCGCGCTGGCCGGACCGGTGGTGCGGCGGCAGCTCACGAGGATCTTCGCGTATCGGCGGGCGGTGATTGCGGGGGTGGGAGCTGCGGGGAGCGGGCGTGCGGCTGGGTGGGCGGCGTCGGAAGCGTCGGGTTGAGTTTCACTCCAGCGCGCGTTGCAGCGCGAAATCGTAGAGCGTGAGCCGCCGTAGCCGGTAGTGGGCGCTCCAGTAGGCCCGCAGCGCCTGCACGTAGCTCTCGAGCGCTCCGTCCTTCTCACTCTGCGCGATGTACAGCTCGCCGATGCCGATCCGGCCGATGACGTAGCGGTTCTTCGCGACGTCGAATCGCTTGGCGGCCACCGTGTCGGCTGTCGCGGAGATGAGCAGCACCCGCCGGGACTGCGCCAGCTCCAGCGCGGCGAAGCGCGCCTCCTCTTCCACCACCTCGCGACGCGCCTGGGTCGAGAGCTCGGCACGCGTCTGCTCGGTGCGAGCCGCGTCCACGCCGGCACGCCCTCCTCCCCACTGCAGGAGCGGCATCTCCACCCGCATCGCCAGCTGCTGCTTCGCCAGGGGCGACTCGTAGGCGCTGGCGAACCCCGGCGAGGTCTGGTTGAAGCCCACCGAGGCCTCCACGTCCGCGCGAAAGCCGGCCGCCGACCGCGCTTCGCTCACCTGTCGCTGGGTGCGTAGCACCCGCAGCTGGTCGTCGGGCAGGATGCTCGCGCTGCGCAGCGCGCGCTCCACCGCCACGTCGGGATCCACGGCCACGTCGGGCGCCACGTCGGGCGGGGTGACGGCGAGCGGCTCCCCGGCGGGCAGCCGGAGGAGCCGGCGCAGCGCCGTCGTCGTGCGGGAGTGCGCCAGTCGCGCGCCGTCCAGCGCGGCACGCGATCGCAGCAGGGCGAGCTCGCTCTGCAGCAGGTCGTTCTCACCGATCTTGCCGACGTCGAAGCGGCCGGTGTTCAGCCGGTACAACGTGTCGTTCACCGCCGCGTTGGTGACGGCGTTGTCCAGCGCCACCTGCGCGGCGAAGAGGTCGAAGAACGCCACCGCCGTGGCAGCCGCCACATCCTCGCGCGCCTCGAGGTACTGCCGCTCGGCCACGGTGACCGCCAGCTCCTGCTCCCTCCTGTCCCATTCGAGTGCTCGCGGCCGGAACAGCCCCTGGCGAATGCCGATGACGAGCGGCGTCGTCTGCCAGCTGTGCGTGCTGGTCTCGTCGCCGAGTTGGTCCACGCGCGTGAGGCGCGAGCCGAGCGTGAGCTCGCCGCCCGTCCACGGCAGCGGTTGAGCCACGGCCAGCTCCAGCCACGACTGATTGCGGCTCTGCCGGATGAACTGCGTCTCGCCGGTGGGCAGCGTCACGGAGTTGATGCCGCGATCCAGGTTGGCCGCGTCGCCGGTGAGCGACAGCCGTGGTAGCAGCCGGGCCGTGAATGCGCGGTCGTGCAACCGCGCCGCGTCACGCGCGCTCCTCGCGCCCTGCGCGGCCAGCCCCTGCTCCTGGGCCAGGCCGATGGCCTGGTCGAGCGTGAGCGTGCGGATCGTGGGTGCCTGCGCGAGCACCCGCCCGCACGGCGCGGCGATGGTCGCCGCGAGGATGCCGGCGCGGAGCGCACGGGTGCCGAAGAGGACGGACATGGAGAGGGCGGCTCGAGCGAGAGGCGAGAAGGGAGAACTCCACCCGACGAGCCGTGGCCGGCGTGCACGGCTCGTGGGCATCACTCGTAGCGCAGGCACGCCACCGGGTCCTGTCGGGCCGCGCGCCAGGCCGGCATGATGCCGAAGACGAGGCCCACCGCCACCGACACGCCGAACGCCACCACCACCGACACGAGCGAGACGATGGTGGTGATGCCGGCCAACCGCTCGATGCCAGCACTGAGGGCGGTGCCGGTCAGGATGCCTGCCAGGCCTCCGGCCAGGCTGATCATCACCGCCTCGCTCAGGAACTGCGTCAGCACGTCGCGCTGCGTCGCCCCGACGGCGCGGCGTACCCCGATCTCGCGGATGCGCTCGAGCACCGAGGCCAGCATGATGTTCATGATGCCGATGCCGCCCACGACGAGCGAGATCGAGGCGATGGCTCCCAGCACGACGTTGAAGATCGTCTTCGTGCGTTGCTCCTGCTGCAGCAGCAGCTCCGGAACGGTGATCTCGAAGTCCACCACCCCGTTGTGCCGCCGGGTGAGCATGCGCTGGATCACCTCGGCCACCGCGGGCACCGCGCTCGCCTCACCGACGTGCACGATCACCTTGTCGAGCTGGTGATAGTTCCGGCGCTCGGCACGCGCCTCCTCGTCCTCCGACGCCGCGTCGTCCCCCGGCGGCACCGACTGCTCCGCGCGCGAGGCGCGTTCCATGTCGCTGGCAGTGACGCGCGCACGGTCGCGGTAGCGCAGCAGCGTGGTGGAGAGCGGCACGTAGACGTCCATGTTGGAATCGCGAATGCCCAGGCGTTGCGCGGTGGTGGCGCCCACCTGCCGGTCTTCCAGGACGCCGACCACGGTCAGCCAGACGTCACCCACCTTGATGCGCCCGCCCACCGGCGCGTCTCGCGTGAAGAAGCGCGTGCGGAGGGCGTGGCCGATGATGGCCACCGGCGCCCCGGTCGCGATCTGCGCATCCGTGAACGCGGCGCCCTCGGCGACGTTCAGGTTCTGCAGCCGGAAGTACGCCGTGTCCACGCCCACCAACTTGCCGGTGCGCCGGTAGCTCTCGCGCGTGATGCGCGTGTTGAGCACGATCTCCCCGCTCGTGGCCGCCACGCCGGGGATCGCCGCGGCGATGCTCCTGGCGTCGTGCACGGTGAGGCCCGGCGAGAAGCGCTTGGGCTCCTTCTGCCCCTCGTCGCGCTCCACCGCTCCCTCTCGCTGGTCCTCCTGCGCCGGCGTCACGACCACGTTGTTGGAGCCGAGCAGGCGCATCTGCTCCAGGATCTCCTGCTCCGCTCCCTTGCCGATGGCGAGCATCGCGATCACGGACGCGACGCCGAAGAGGATGCCGAGCGAGGTGAGCCCGGCGCGCAGCTTGTTGTTGCCGAGCGCCTCCGCGGCCGCGCGCGCGCTGAACAGCGCGTCGCGCGCGATCGCGCCCGGTGCCCCCGTCATGCTCCGTGTCACCGCACCGCGGGCACGGGCTGGGCCCGTGCCGTGTCACCGGTCGGCACCGCGCCCGGCAGGAGCAGCGTGCTGACGCTCGCGCGGTTGGCGGGTGGGGCGAGCAGCACCTCGTCGTCCTTCGCCAGCCCGCGCAGCACCACCACCTCGTTGTCGTTCATCATCCCGGTCTCGATCTGCTGCCGCACCACGCCCCCGCCCCGTCGCTTGTAGACGAACGCCTGCGCGCCCTCGTTCGTCACCGCCTCCAGGGGGATGAACAGCGCGTTCGGGATCACCGCCGTCTCCACGCCATTGGAGGTCGTCATGCCGGGACGCAGCGTCGTGTCCGATCCGGCGAGCGCGATCTTCACCTCGAACACCTTGGCGTCGGCATTCGGGCGCTGCTCGCCCACGTTGGCCACGCTCACCACCTTGCCGGTGAGCCGCTTGGACGACTCCGCGTCGAGCGAGATGGCCACCGGCAGGCCGACGCCCAGACGACGCACGTCGATCTCGTTGACGTAGGTGACCGATTCCATCTGCATCAGGTCCGGGAGCGTGGCCACGGTGGGCTCCCACGCGCTCACCTGCGAGCCGACACCCTTCTTCCTGCCGTTCCACTCGCGGACGTAGATCACCATCCCCGGCGCCGGCGCGCGGATGGTGAACTCCTGCATCACACCCTGCACGACGCTGAGCTTGTTGCGCTGTCGCGCCAGGTCGGCGCCCACCTCGCTCATCTTCGCGACGGCCTGCTGGCGCTTGGTCTGATAGTTGACCCTGGACTGCTCGAGCTGGCGCTGTGCGCGCTCGTGGTCGATCTCCGCCTGCCGGCGGACCGTGGGCGCCTCGTAGGCGGCCTGCTCCCTGGCCAGCCGCTTCTCCTCGAGCGCGAACTCCAGGTTGCGGATGTCCTCGCGCGCCTGCGCGAGCGAGAGGGTGGAGTCGAGCTGCGCCTGGGTGTGCTGCGCCTCCGCCTTCTGCACCGCGAGCGCGAACTCCGCAGCCTTGGTGGCCACCGGGGCGCGATCCAGCTCGGCGACCACGTCGCCTTCCTTCACGACCGTGCCTTCGGGCACCATGGTGGAGATCTTCATCTGCCAGACCTCCGCCTGCTGCGCGTTGGCCGGCCCCTGGATCTGCACGAACTTCCGCGCGCGCAGCTCCCCGGTGGTGGTGACGACGACCCGGAAGTCACCCTGCTTCACCCGGGTGACGAGGGTCGCCCCGGCGTCCGCCGCCGGGCGACGCGCGTACCACGCGATCGGTCCGCCGACCACGAGCACGCCAATGAACAGCAGGGCCCAGCGATTCCGGAGCGGGCGCATAGGGACGGCTGGAGCGGGAGGGGGAGACTGCGGGGGGAGGGTCGCCGCTGGGCGCGATCGACGGAGTGAGGAGCCCAGCACGTCCCTGGCGCGCGTGGTCGAGGCTTCGGCGCGCCCGACGATACGACGCGGCGAGGAGGTTGGCAACCAGGGGTGGGTGACCGCGGTGTCGTCGGCGAACCAGCGCACGACAGGCCGATTCGCTGCCGCCAGAGACCTCCCTACGGCGTGTTCGCCGGCGCGCCCGACACTCGCCACACCGCACCGCCGATGTCGTCGCTCACCAGCAACGCCCCCTTCGCGTCGATCACGACCCCCACCGGCCGCCCCATCGCGTTCTCGTTCTCGTCGCGGAAG
>DATANT010000243.1:0-6878 GCA_036266115.1 Gemmatimonadaceae bacterium
AGGCGCGAGCTCCAGCCGCACGAATACGGCGTATCGCCCGGCCACTCCGGCGTGCCGGGCGTGACCAGCACGCTGATGTCGAACAGCGCGCCGCGCGGCGTGTCGCTCACGGAACCCGGCTCACGGAACGGGGCTCACGCAACCCCGCTCACGGCGCGCCGCGCGCGGCGCTCGGGGACGCGCCGGCGCTGGGCGGCGCGCTGCCGAACAGCCGGCTGCGCACTTCCCAGAGCACGGGGAAGAACCGCTGGTTCACGGTGCGCTGCAGGTAGCGCGCGCCCAGCGTGCCGCCCGTGCCCGCGGTGCCGGGGCCGATGATGCGCTCCACGAGCTGCACATGCTTGAACCGCCAGAGCCCGAACTGCTGCTCGTACTCCAGCAGCCCCTCGGCCAGGAAGAACAGCGTGGTGGGGCCAGGGCCCACGTACAGCTCGTCGAGCGTCACGCCCTCGGCGTCGAGCAGCCGCACGAACAGCTCCTGCAGCGTGGGCCGCTCGAGGGCGCGCTGCACCACCGGCAGCAGCGGGCCGTGCGAGTGGATCACGTGCATGAAGTGCTCGTCGCGCAGCCCGGAGGCCGCCTCGATGGCGCGGAACTGCGCGCTCTGCGATCCGCTGGAGCTGCCCAGGTAGCCGCGGAACTGCGCGAACCGCTGCGGCGGCAGCGTGTCGAGCGCGGCGAGCTGCGCGGACACGATGCGCATGAGCGCGTTGACGCGCCCCACGTGCCAGAGCGCATCGCCCGCCGAGCGGCGCTCGAGGGCCGCGACCAGCCCGTCCAGCTCGTGCAGGATGGCCTTGAACCAGAGCTCACTGGCCTGGTGCACCACGATGAACAGCAGCTCGTCGGGATGCGTGGGCGAGGAGCGCGTGGTCTGGAGCTGCAGCAGGTCGTCGATGCGCAGGTAGGAGCCGTACGTGACCTCCTCGTCCGCGCGTGGCGTGGCGTCGGTCAAAACGTTGACACCTCCAGCGCGGCGACGTCGTCGACGCGCATCGTCTCGGTGGTGAAGAACGGCTCGCCGTAGCGGCTGCGGATGAGCGAGCCATAGTGCGCCGCCTGATGACGGACGATGTCATACAGCGGCTCACCGTTGGGATACACCTCGCCGGCCTGAGTCAGCCCGTCGAACTGCGACGCGTAGCAGCGGATCGCCTCGAGCTTGCGCTCGAACTGGTCCGTGATGTCCACCACGAAGGTGGGCTTGCCGCCGTCCTCGCGATAGGCCAGGCAGTACAGCACCTTCACGGGGCGATGCACCGGGACGTCCGGGGCCACCTTGCCCAGCCCGGCTACGAAGCAGGCGTCGCGCACCAGCTCACTGGCCACGCGATGGTCCGGGTGGCGCGATTGCTGTGCCGGCGCGATCACCACGCGTGGGCGAAAGCGGCGGATGGCGCGGGCGAGCAGCTCGCGCGTCTCGGGCGTGTTCACGATGCCGGCGTCGGGCAGTCCCAGCGTCTCGCGGGCCTCGACACCCAGAATCACCGCGGCCTGCGACGCCTCGGCGCCGCGCAGCGCGGCGCTGCCGCGCGTGCCCATCTCACCCTGGGTGAGGTCGATGATGGCCGTCCGCCGGCCCTGGTCGGCGGCGCGACGCATCGTGCCGCCGCAGGTGAGCTCCACGTCGTCGCGGTGGGCCGCGATGGCCAGAATGTCCACGGGTTGCATGGAGCGGAATATACGGCGACCGGCGATTCCCGCAGGGAGCGCCGCGCGTTCAGGGCACGACCGGCGCGGAGCGTTCCGGGGCCGCCGCCGCGAGCGCCGCCGCCACGATGGCCTGGGCCTCCTCCTGGATGCGCCGCAGGTGGGCCTCGTCGCGGAAGCTCTCCGTGTAGATCTTGTAGACGTCCTCCGTGCCGGACGGCCGCGCGGCGAACCAGCCGCTGTCGGCCACGACCTTGAGGCCGCCCAGGGGCTGGCCATTGCCCGGCGCGGTGGTGAGCATCGCGCGAATCGGCTCGCCGGCCAGCTCCGCGGCCGGCACCTGCTCCGGCGCGAGCCGCGCCAGCAGGCGCTTCTGCGCCGGGGTGGCGGGTGCGTCGATGCGCTCGTACAGCGGCGCCCCGAACTCCTCGGTGAGCGCGGCATACAGCTCGCCGGGATCGCGCCCCGCCACCGCGGTGATCTCGGCGGCGAGCAGCGCGGCGATGATGCCGTCCTTGTCGGTGGTCCACGCCGTGCCGTCGCGGCGCAGGAACGAGGCGCCCGCGCTCTCCTCGCCGCCAAAGCCCAGCGAGCCGTCCAGCAGCCCGTCCACGAACCACTTGAAGCCCACCGGTACCTCGTACAGCCGGCGCGCCAGCTTGCCGGCCACGCGGTCCATCATGCTGCTGCTCACCGCCGTCTTGCCCACCGCCGCGGCCGCGCTCCACGCGGGCCGGTGCGTGAACAGGTACTGCACCGCCACGGCGAGGTAGTGGTTGGGCTGCATCAGCCCCGCGCTCCGCGTCACGATCCCGTGGCGGTCGTGGTCCGTGTCGCAGGCGAAGGCGACGTCGAACCGATCGCGCAGGCCGATGAGCCGTCGCATCGCGTAGGGCGACGACGGGTCCATGCGGATGCGCCCGTCCCAGTCGGCGGTCATGAAGCGGAAGGTGGGATCCACCTCGCGGCTCACCACCGTGAGATCCAGCCCGTACCGCTCGGCGATGGGCGCCCAGTAGTGCACGCCCGCGCCGCCCAGTGGATCGACGCCCAGATGCACGCCGGAGCCCCGGATGGCGTCGAAGTCCAGCACCTGGGCGAGATCGGTCACGTAGGTGTCG
The DNA here is from genome assembly GCA_036266115.1 of Gemmatimonadaceae bacterium. Taxonomy (GTDB): domain Bacteria; phylum Gemmatimonadota; class Gemmatimonadetes; order Gemmatimonadales; family Gemmatimonadaceae; genus DATANT01. The sequence continues at coordinate 2,772 of DATANT010000243.1, forward strand.
AGGTACGGATACACGTGGGTGGTGCTCGCCGTCATGGCCGCGCGGAACGACACGCGCTTCACGCCGTCCAGCTGCCGCTCGAGGATCGCGTTCGCGGTCTGCTCGATCCATCGCGTCGCGTCGGCGTCGGCGGGGCCACCGGTGGGCGGATCGTACTTGAAGCCGCCGTCCTCGGGCGGATTGTGCGATGGCGTGATGACGATGCCATCGGCCAGCCCGGCGCGGCGACCGCGGTTGTACGCCAGGATGGCGTGCGAGATCGCTGGCGTGGGCGTGTAGCGCTCCTCGCCCGCGATCATCACGTCCACGCCGTTGGCGGCGAGCACCTCGAGCGCGCTGACGAACGCCGGCTCGGCCAGCGCGTGGGTGTCCGTGCCGATGAAGAGCGGCCCGTCCACGCCACGCAGTGCGCGATGGAGGCAGATGGCCTGGGTGATGGCCAGGATGTGCCACTCGTTGAAGGAACGCTCGAACGCCGAGCCGCGATGCCCCGACGTGCCGAACGCCACCCGCTCGGCGGGCACGGCCGGATCCGGGCGCTGGGCGAAGTACGCGGTCACCAGCCGCGGCACGTCGACGAGATCGGATGGGTCCAGCGGGTTGCCGGCGCGTGGGTCCACGGTCACGGGTGTACTCCCTGAGAGGTTGGCCCTCGCGCGCGGTGCTCCACACCGCCCGGCCCGGCCACGATCAGATCCGTCGCGAGCTCCACGAACAGCCCGTGCTCCACGACGCCCGCGCGCGCGTCCAACCGGGCGGCGAGCTCGGGGACGTCCGCGATGGGGCCGAAGGCGCAGTCGAGGATGAAGTTGCCATGCTCCGTGACGTACGGCTCGCCGGCGGTGCCCGGTCGGCGCGACACCCGCGCGCCCAGCGACTGCAGGAACCGCTCCTGCGAACGCCACGCGAAATCACATACCTCCACTGGCAGCGCGAACGCCGTGCCCAGCACCGGCGAGAGCTTGGTATGGTCCACCACGATGATCACGCGCCCGCTCACCTGCGCCACGATCTTCTCGCGCAGCAGCGCGCCGCCGCCGCCCTTGATCAGGTCGAGCGCCGGGTCCACCTCGTCCGCGCCATCGATGGTGAGGTCAGCGTCGCGCGAGCCGTCGGCGGCGAGCAGTGGGATGCCGAGCGCGCGCGCGGCGACGTCGGTGGCGAGGGAGGTGGGGATGCCCACGACGTCGCGCAGCGTGCCGGCCCGCAGCAGCGCCGCCAGGCGGCGCACCGCGAAGATGGCGCTGCTGCCGGTGCCGAGCCCCACCACCATGCCGGACTGCACGAAGTCCACCGCGCGCTCGGCGGCCTGCCGCTTGTAGTGGGCCAGCTGCTCGGCACTGTCGCTGGGCCGCGTCATCGCGGCTCCAGGCGGCCGGCGGCCGCGCGATCCACCAGCCAGGTGACCTCGCCGCGCGACGGCCGCACGGCCTGCGCGGGTACCGCGTCCACGTCGCGCGGCTCCTGGAACACGCGCCGCAGCGCCTCCGCCTTGCCCGTTCCCGAGACCAGGAAGACGACGTGCCGGGCGGCGTCGAGCACCACCGGCGTGAGCGTGAGGCGCCACGCGGCCAGCTTCTCCACGTATTCCGCCAGCACCCACCGCTCAGTCTCTCGAACGGCGGCCTGGCCGGGAAAGAGCGAGGCCGTATGGCCGTCGTCGCCCAGGCCAAGGAGCACCACGTCGAAGCGTGCCGTGGGGGGCAGCGGCGGGCGGCCGGCGAAGAAGCGCCGCAGCTGCGCCTCGTAGTCGGCGGCCGCCTGGGGCGGGTCCAACTCCCCGTGCATGCGGTGCACGTTCTCCGCGGGCAGCGGCACATGATCGAGCAGTGCCTCGCGGGCCATGCGATAGTTGCTGGCCGCATCGTCCGGCGGCACGCACCGCTCGTCGCCCCAGAAGACGTGCACGTCACGCCACCGGATGCGGTCCGCGAGCTCGCCGGCGGCCAGGCGCCCGTATACCGGGCGCGGCGTGCTGCCGCCGGAGAGCGCGAGCGTGCAGCGGCCACGCTCCCGGATGGCGCGCTCCATCAGGCGAGCCATCGTCGTGGCGGCCGCGCTCACCAGGGCCGGGGTATCCTCGAGCACCTCGAGCGTCGTCCCCGGCTCGCCTCGCTGCGCATCCATTTGCTGGTCTCCTCGCTGGTCTCCTCGCTGGTCTCCGCGGCGAGCCCGCGGCGCCCGCTCAGGCGCGGTCGGCGCGGGCACGCCGGTAGCGGCGGATCAGCGCGTTGGTGGAGCTGTCGTGCGTGAGCACCGGCTCCGTGCGGTCCTGCAGCTCCGGGACGATGCGCGACGCCAGCGCCTTCCCCAGCTCCACCCCCCACTGGTCGAAGGAGTCCACGTCCCAGATGGCCCCCTGCGTGAACGCGACGTGCTCGTACAGCGCGACCAGCGCGCCGAGCGTCTCGGGCGTGAGGGAATCGGCGAGGATCGTGCTCGTCGGACGATTGCCCTCGAACACCCGGTGCGGTACCAGCCACTCCGGCGTGCCCTCGGCGCGCACCTCGTCCGGCGTCCTGCCAAAGGCCAGCGCCTCGGTCTGCGCGAATACGTTGGCCATGAGCAGGTCGTGGTGGTCGCCCAGCGGGTTGAGCGAGTGCAGGAAGCCGATGAAGTCGCACGGGATGAGCCGCGTGCCCTGGTGAATGAGCTGGTAGAACGAATGCTGTCCGTTGGTGCCCGGCTCGCCCCAGTACACCGGCGACGTATCGTAGTCCACCCGCCGACCGTCCAGCGTCACCTGCTTGCCGTTGCTCTCCATGGTGAGCTGCTGCAGGTACGCGGGAAAGCGCTTCAGGTACTGGTCGTACGGCAGCACGGCCACGGTCTGCGCGTGGAAGAAGTTGGTGTACCACACGCCGAGCAGCGCCATGAGCATGGGGAGGTTGTGCTCGGTGGGCGCGGTGCGGAAGTGCTCGTCCATGCGGCGGAAGCCGGTGAGCATGGCGTGAAAGTGGGTGGGGCCCACGGCCAGCATGGTGGAGAGGCCGATGGCCGAGTCCATGGAGTAGCGCCCGCCCACCCAGTCCCAGAAGCCGAACATGTTGGCCGTGTCGATGCCGAACGCCGCCACGCGCTCCGCGTTCGTGGACACCGCCACGAAGTGCCGGGCCACCGCCGCCTCGTCGCCGAGCGCCGCGAGGCTCCAGCGTCGCGCGCTCTGCGCGTTGGTCATCGTCTCCTGGGTGGTGAACGTCTTGGAGGCGATGATGAAGAGCGTCTCCGCCGGGTCCAGGTCGCGGGTGGCCTCCACGAAGTCCGTGCCGTCCACGTTGGACACGAAGCGGAAGCCGAGGTCGCGCTGGCTGTAGAAGCGCAGCGCCTCGTACGCCATCACCGGGCCCAGGTCCGAGCCGCCGATGCCGATGTTGACCACCGTGCGGATGCGCCGGCCCGTGTAGCCCGTCCACTCCCCGCTCCGCACCCGCTCGGCAAAGGCGCCCATGCGGTCCAGCACCTGGTGCACGGCCGGCACCACGTTCTCGCCGTTCACCAGGATCTGCGCGCCGCGCGGCGCCCGGAGCGCGGTGTGGAGCACGGCGCGCCGCTCGGTGACGTTGATCGGCTCGCCGCGGAACATGGCGTCCCGGCGCTCGGCCACCCCGCATTCCGCGGCCAGCCGGGCGAGCAGGGCGAGCGTCTCGCCGGTGACGCGATGCTTGGAGTAGTCCAGGTAGAGCCCCGCCGCCTGGTCCGTGAGCCGTTCGCCGCGCTCCGGGTCCCGTGCGAACAGCTCCCGCAGATGTACGGTCCGCATCCGCTCGGCGTGCGCCGAGAGCGCCGCCCACGCGGGGCGCGCGGTGAGGGACGGGGCGGGGGCGGGGGCGGTGGACGGCGGTGTGGCGGACATGCAGGTCTCCGAGGGCGGGCGGCGAGCGGTCGATGAGGGATCGTACGCACCGGGCGCGCCGCGGCAAGAGGTTCACCGCGCCTGGCGCGGTCCGGCAAGGGCGAGGTCGGGTGGATGGAGCGTCAGCAGGTCGCCGATGCGCTCGAGCGACACGTCTGCCGCCGGATAGCTGGCGGTCTGGGCGGGGTCCAGCGCGTAGTGCCCCTGCCGCACGAACACCGTGGTGACCTGCTCGGCCCAGGTGCGCTTGATGG
>DATANT010000244.1:0-12250 GCA_036266115.1 Gemmatimonadaceae bacterium
CATGCCGCCAGAGGAGCTTGATATCGTGATCTCTCATTCGTTGTCGCGCGGCGTTGCGTCGCTCGCGCTCGCGCTGGCCGCCACGCTGCCGGTGGCACTTCCGGCGGCGCTCCCCGCGCAGGCGGCCGGGCCGGCGCCGGCGCTGGCCCGGCAGGTGGAGATACGGCGCACCGCGTACGGCGTGCCGCACATCAGGGCCGAGAATCTCGCGGCTGCCTCGTATGCGCTGGCCTACGTGCAGCTCGAGGACCACGGCCCGTCGGTGGCCATCGGGCTGGTGCGCGCGCGCGGGGAGATGGGGCGCTGGTTCGGGCGGGACAGCATGGAGAGCGACTTCCACGCCAAGCGCGCCTACGCCATCGCGGTGGAGCGCTACCCGCAGCTGGATCAGGGCACGCGGGACGTGTACGAGGGCTTCGCGGCCGGCGCCAACCGGTACGTGGAGCTGCACCCCGAGGAATATCCGGCCGGGTTCGCGCCGCGCTTCACCGGCTACGACGTGGCGGCGCGCGACGTGAGCACGGCCTCGCCCATGCAGGCGCGCCGCTTTCTCGCCCGGCTGAATCCCGCGGCTCGGCGCGGGGCGGGGCAGGCCGCCAGCGAGGGTGAGGGGGACTGGGAGGATCCGCCGGCGGTGCCCGGCGTGGATCCCATCGAGGAGGGGAGCAACGCCTGGGCCTTCGCGCCCAGCCGCACGAAGTCCGGGCGCGCCATCCTCATGCGCAACCCGCACCTCTCGTGGAGCGCCGGCTACTACGAGGCGCACGTCACCGTGCCGGGGGTGCTGGACTTCTACGGCGACTTCCGCATCGGCGGGCCTTTCGGCGTGATCGGCGGCTTCAACCGCCACCTGGGCTGGTCCACCACCAACAACGCCCCGGACCTGGAGGAGATCTACGCGCTCGACGCGGACTCCACGCGTCCGGACCACTACCGCTTCGAGGGCGCGGCGGTGCCACTCGAGCGCGAGCTCGTCACCGTCGCCTTCCGCAACGGCAGCGGCGTCTCCACCGAGACGCGCGAGTTCTGGCGCACGGCGCTGGGCCCGGTGATCCACCGCGACAGCGGGAAGATCTACATCGTGCGCGCCGCGGCCGATGGCGACCACCGCGCCGGCGAGCAGTTCCTGCGCATGATGCGCGCGGAGTCGCTGGACCAGTGGAAGGAGGCCATGCGCATGCGCGCGCGCGTGACGTCCAACTTCACGTACGCCGACCGCGACGGGAACATCTTCTACGTGTGGAACGGCTCCACGCCCGCACTGCCGCACCCGAGCGGCGGCGACACCGCCGCGGTGCCCGCGCGCACGACGGCCGACGTCTGGACGCGCTACGTGCCCTTCGACTCGCTGCCGCAGCTGCTCAACCCGCCGGGCGGGTACGTGCGCAACGAGAACGACCCGCCGTACCACACCAACCTGCACCGGGTGCTGGACCGCCAGCGGTATCCGGCCAACTTCCCCGAGCCGCTGCTGCGGCTGCGCAGTCAGCTCAGCCTGGATCTCATCGACAACAAGCGCAAGCTGAGCCTCGAGGAGATCGTCGCGCTCAAGCACTCGTATCGCATGCTCCTGGCCGACCGGGTGAAGGCGGACCTGCTGGCGGCGGTGCGCGCGGCGGGCCCCGACTCCACGGTGGCCCGGGCGGCCGACCTGCTCGCGCGCTGGGACAACACGTCCGGGCACCAGAGCCGCGGCGGCGTGCTGTTCGAGGTGTGGTGGCGCCGGTACACCGAGGGCGAGAATGCCGACTCGATGTTCGCGCACCCGTGGTCCGCGGCGGAGCCCGTGGCCACGCCGCGCGGGCTGAAGGACGCGGCGCGCGCCGCGCAGGCGTTCACCTGGGCGGTGGCGGAGACGGCGCGCCGCCACGGCGCGTTCGACGTGGCGTGGGGCGACGTGCACCGCGTGCGTCGCGGCGGCGTGGACGAGCCGGTGGGCGGATGCGGGGGCGCGATGGGGTGCTTCCGCGTGCTCAACTTCCGCACCGATCCGGACGGCAAGCGCTCGGTGATCGGCGGCGACGGGTGGGTGCTGGCCGTGGAGTTCACGGACGTCCCGCGCGCCTACACCGTGCTGGCGTACGGGGAGAGCAATCGCGAGGACTCGCCGTTCCACGCGGACCAGGCGGCGCTGTTCGCGCGCGGCGAGATGAAGCGCGTGGTGTTCACGCAGGCCGCCATCGAGGAGCAGACCATCCGGCGGTACAACCCGGGGCTGGAGCGGTAGGGGCGGGGTGGTCACGCCCGCGATCGCGGGCGCGAACGGGGGAACGACGGCGGCGGTGCGCGCGGGATGTCTCCACGCGCACCGCCGCGCTTGACTCCGTACCATGGTATAGGCCCTATCGTTCGAGCGACCCGCACCACGCCACCGCATCGAATGGAAGACCGCTCATGCCAGTCCGCCGGCCCCGTCTCAAGCTCCTGCGCCGCCTCGGCACCCCGCTCCCCGGGCTCACGCGAAAGACGGTGGACCCGGAGGCGCTTCCGCCGGGCGTCCACGGCGCCACCGCGCGACTACGCCGGCCGAGCCCCCACGGGCTGAGGCTGCGGGAGAAGCAGAAGGTGCGCTTCAACTACGGCGTGACCGAGCGGCAGCTCCACCGCTACCTGGAGGCGGCACGCGTGCTGCCCGGCGCCACGGGCGAGAACCTGCTCCTGCTGCTGGAGCGGCGCCTGGACAACGTGGTGTTCCGGCTCGGGTTGGCGCCCACCATCCCCGCCGCCCGGCAGCTGATCGCGCACGGCCACGTGCAGGTGGGCGAGCAGCGGGTGGATCGCGCGAGCTATCTGGTCTGCATTGGCGAGATGGTCTCGCTGCGCCCGGGCGCCCGCGCCCGGCCCTCCCTGCGCGCGGCGGCGGAGCAGGGCCCCGCGCTGCGCGTGCCGAGCTTCCTGCGACGCGATGCGACGGACGTCGGGGCCGGGCGGGTGGTCGCGCTCCCGGCGCGCTCGGACGTGCCGTTCCCGGTGCGCGAGGCGCTGATCATCGAGTACTACGCGCGGTGAGCGGCCCGGCCCACCACCCGGTCAGTCGCCGGATCCGGACGCCGACGCCACCCGCGGCCGCAGGAACTCCACCACCACCGGCACCAGCGACGCCACGATGATGACGATCACGACGATCCCGAAGTTCTCCCGCACGATGGGGATGTTGCCGAACAGGTAGCCGCCGAACAGCATGGAGCCGATCCAGAGGCACGCGCCCAGCACGTTGTAGAGCGCGAAGCGCGCGTACGTCATGCGCCCGCAGCCGGCCACGAAAGGCGCCACGGTGCGCACGATGGGCACGAAGCGCGCGATCACGATCGCCTTGCCGCCGTACTTCTCGTAGAAGGCGTGCGTGCGGTCCAGGTGCGCCTGCTTGAGGTACGGGATGCGGCCGTCGAACAGCTTGGTGCCGAACCGGGAGCCGGTCCAGTAGTTCACCGCGTCACCCACGATGGCGGCCACGGTGAGCAGCGGGAAGAGCACCCACACGTCGAGCACGGTGGTGGCAGCCAGCGCGCCGGTGGCGAAGAGCAGCGAGTCGCCCGGCAGGAACGGCGTCACCACCAGGCCGGTCTCGCAGAAGATGATCGCGGTGAGCACGCCGTACGTCCACGCGCCGTACTGCTGCACGATGCTCGCGAGGTGCACGTCCACGTGCAGGATGAAATCGACGAGTGCGAGAAGGGCGTCCATGTGACGATGAGGGGGTTCGCGGCCTGGAGCTCGCCGGGAGCCCGGCGGATGGGGATCTGCCCCCGCCCACCAGGCTCGCGCCGGTCCCCGGCAATATAGCGGCCGGCGGCGTCACCCCCGCCGCCGGCCGCTTGCCTGCCGCCTGCCGCGGGTCAGCGCGCGGGGGCAGCCAGCTCCTTCACGGCGCCGGCCAGCATCCGCACCCTGGCCGCGTCGGCGGCGCCGCCCGCCTCACCATTCAGCTGCGCGGCCAGCCGCGTGAGCGCGCCCTGCCGCTGCGCCCCGGACGCCTTCTCGGCGCTCGCGAGCGCCTGGCGCACGGCGGCGATGCGGGCCGGCGCGAGGCCGCGGCCGCGCTCCAGCTGATCCACGTAGGCGCGCGCCACGCTGAAGCTCGCGGGCCACGTGAGCCGGGTCTGGAGCTGCGGGTTGAGCGTCTCCGTCCGCACCAGCCCGGCCGCATCGATCTCGTTCTGCGAGAGATGCTCGCTGGGCTCGAGCTGGAACACGTCCAACCCGCGCCCCATCTCCGAGCCGTAGATGTGGCCGTTGTACCAGTAGGTGGAGAAGTAGCCGCTCAGCGCCAGCTCGGTGGCGCTCATCGGGCCGCGGTCGAAGAACGCGATCTCCACGGGATGCGCGGGATCGGTGAAGTCGAACACCGAGACGCCGCCCTGATACCACGCCTGCACCATGATGTCGCGTCCCGGCACCGGGATCAGGGTGCCGTTGTGCGCCACGCAATTCTCGGTGTCCGTCTGCGGCACGGGCAGCTTGTAGTAGCCCGCCGGCGTCATCTGCCGGTTGTTGGCGATGCGGAAGAGTGCGTTCGCGCCCCACTCGGGCCTGTCCGTCACCCGGCAGCGCGGCTGCGTGCCGCCGCCCCACTCGTCGGTGAAGATCACCGTGCGCCCGTCGTTGCTGAACGTGGCCGAGTGCCAGTAGGCGAAGTTGGGGTCACTCACCTCGGCCACGCGCCTGGGGTGGGCCGGATCGCTGATGTCGAGCAGGATCCCGTTGCCCGAGCACGCGCCCGCCGCCAGCCCGATGGCGGGATACACGGTGATGTCGTGGCACTGGTCGGTCCGCGACGTGGTCTGCGTGCCCTCACCATGCGCGCCGCCCTTCCACAGGCCCGCGATGGCGCCGGTGGTGGTATCCGCGAAGATGCGCGGCATGGTGACGATCCGCGCCTCCTGCGGCGCGGCGAGCGGCACGCGAATGACCTCGATGCGGAAGTACGGGTTGTCGGGGTCCTCGAGCGGCGCCTTCGCCTCGCAGCCCGCGAGCTCGGTGGCCGGCCGCGACGGGGCGGTGCCGGCGACGTAGACGTAGACGAACGCGCTGTCCCTGGGGTCGGGCACCAGGGTGTGCGTGTGCGAGCCGCGGCAGGTCTGCACGGCCGCCACCTGCCGGGGCTTCGCGATGTCGCTGATGTCGAAGATGCGCACGCCGCGGAATCGCTCGGCGCTCGACGGCTCGGTCACGCCGCCCGGTGCGCAGTCCACCCGGCCGCGCGTCTCCTCCACGGACATGAAGAGCAGGTTGCCGAGCACCGAGAGGTCGCCCTGGCCGCCCGGGCAGGGGTGGGTCACGGTGAGCGTGGGGCTGGCCGGGTTGGACACGTCCCAGATCTGGAAGCCGTTGAAGCTGCCCTGGAAGACGTGGTTGCCGCGGAAGGCGAGGTCCGAGTTCACGAAGCCGAAGTCGCCCATCGCCTCGGGGTTGTACCACCCCTCGGGACGAGGGCGGTGCGCGATGAGCCGGAGGTTGCTGGACGCCTCCGCGGCGTCCCGCCAGCCCGGCGCGAGCCCGATGCGCGGATCGGCGGACGGTGCGCCGACGCCGGTGCCCTGTGCGCCCGCGCCGGGCGCGGCGGCCAGCAGGCCGGCCAGGAGCAGCACGGATGGGAGCAGCGTGGTGGCCCACTGCCGGCCGGGACGCCCGGCCATCGTGTCGGAAGTCATGTCGTCTCCCCGAGGTATCTGTTGAGTGTGAACGGCGGCCGGCTCGGCGCGCGTCAGTGGCGCGGCGCGCCGGCGGGCGGAGTGGCGGGTGATGCAGCGGGTGTGGCGCCCTGCAGCGCGCGCAGGCGCCGGATCTCGGCGCGCTGATCGGCGTCCACGTCGGACGCGAAGCGGAAGATCTCCGCGTCCTGCCCCGCGCCCGGGGTGCCGAGGAGCTCCTCCACCATGGTGAGCGCGCCCTCGTGGTGGTGGATCATGAACCGCAGGAACAGGCCGTCGAATTCGGCGCCCGTGGCCCGCGCGAGCTGGTCCAGCTCCGCGGGGGTGAGCATGCCGGGCATGGGCGCCTCGTGTCCGCCCGCGTCATGGCCCGCGTCGCGGCCTGCGCCCTGGCCCGCGTGCCCGCCGTGCGCCACGTACGTGGTATCGAGGCTCGGCACCGTCTCGCCGCGCTTCTGCAGCCAGCTCCGCATCATCGCCATCTCGCCATGCTGCGACACGTCGATGCGCTCGGCCATCAGGCGGATGTCCGCGCGGGTCGTGCGCGCGGGCACCAGGCTGGTCATCACCAGCGCCTGGGCGTGGTGCTCCATCATGTGCTGCATGAAGCGCACGTCCGCGTCGGTGTGGCTCGGCCGACCGGTGTCGGGTGCCGCGGGTAGAGGCGCCGAGGGTGCGGGCGCCCACGGCATGGCGCCGCTCGTCGCGGGCGCGAGCGACAGCAGCAGCCCCGCCGCCACCAGCCTCCACGAAGCTCTCCACGAAAGCGATGCTCTCACGTCGTCCACTCTCCGGTGACCCGCTGCGTGCCGCGGTGGGGTGCCGCGCATCCGTATGGTGCGGCCTGGCTCGCTACCCCGGTAGCCGAGGCTGGGTTCCTCCGCGCCGCGCCGGCCGTCGTGCACGCGATATGCCGCATAGCCGGTGTTCCACAGCGCCATCCCTGGAAGCCCAGGTGACAGCGAAGGCTCCGTCCTGCGGACTGCCAGTTCCTGCGGGACGACAATTGCGGCACGCTCCCACCCGATAACCATGCAGCACGCCCTCGCGGGATGACAGTGCCGCCCGCTCCGCTCGGTCGCCCCGTTCGGTGGCCGCAAGCTTGCTCCACCACATCGGGCCGGGCCATGTGGCGCCGCGCACGCCCCTGCGCGAGCGGCGGCCGTAGTCACCCACTTCGCGTGAGGAGCATCGTGGCGCAGACGAACGGGCTGGAGATCCGGGTTGGCGAGAGCGGCTTCCGGGCGGAGATCCACGTGGGAGGGCACACCCTGATCGCCGACGAGCCGGTGGCGTTTGGCGGCACCGACGAGGGGCCCACGCCCTACGACTACCTGGCCGCCGCCCTGGGCTCGTGTACGGCGATGACGCTGCGAGTGTACGCGGATCGCCGCGGCTGGCCCCTGGAAGGCGTGACCGTGCGCATGCGGCACGGGCGCGTGCACGAGAAGGATTGCGAGGACTGCGCGACGCTGCCGGTGGGCATCCACCAGCTCGAGCGCGAGGTGAAGCTCGAGGGGCCGCTCACCGACGAGCAGCGCGAGGGGCTGCTCCGCATCGCCGACCGCTGTCCCGTGGCGCAGTCGCTCGCCAAGGGCATCCGCGTGGTGCCGGCGCGGCCGGCGGATGCCGGTGACGTCGCGCCGCCAGCCGCGTGAGCACTGTTCGCCGATCACCGCCAACGGAGGCGCCCGGATGACCACCAACTGTACGCACCTGGATCAGATTCGCGACGTGGAGCCGCGCACGCCCGAGGGGTGCGAGGAGTGCCTGAAAACCGGGAGCTGGTGGGTGCACCTGCGGCTCTGCCTGAGCTGCGGCCACGTGGGCTGCTGCGACTCCTCGCCCAACAAGCACGCCAGCAAGCACTTTCACGCGGCGCACCACCCCATCGTCGCCTCGTTCGAGCCGGGCGAGGACTGGCGGTGGTGCTACGTGGACGAGATCGAGGTGTAGCCTGTTTCCTGCCCCCTGACGTCCATCACTTCGGCTCCAGCGCCGCCGCCTCCGCCGTCCGCCCCTGCCGCCGCAGCATGCCGGCATACGACCGCAGCGTGGCTTCGCGCCGCTGCTGTGCGTCCTCGCGTCCGGACGCCTCCCACTGCTTCAGCGTGCGCCGGTACAGGCTGTCGGCCTGCGCGTAGCGGTTCGTCGCGGCGTAGAGGTCGGCCAGCGACTCCAGCGTCTCGCCGATGTAGTAGCTCGTGGGCTCCAGGCTCTTCTCCCGCATCGCGAGCGCCTTGCGCAGCGCCGCTTCGGCCTCCGCGTACCGGCCGAGGTGCAGCTCCGTCACGCCGAGCTGGTTGTAGCTGGTGGCGATGAACGGGTGGTCGGGCGCCAGCGTCTTCTCGCGTAGCGCGATGGCGCGGTGCAGCAGCGGCACCGCTTCGGCGTTGCGCCCCATGCTGCTGTAGGCGTTGGCCGCGCTCGTGAGCGCCGCGCCCACGTAGGGATGATCGGGGCCGAAGTGCTTCTCCCAGATGGCCTGCGCGCGCTGGTACAGCGCGACCGCCTCGGCGTACTTCTTCCGGTCGTTCTCGACGTTGGCGATGTTGTACAGGTCGAGCGCGACGTCGGGGTGGTCCTCCCCATACGCCCTGGTCTTGATGGCCAGCGACCGACGGTAGAGCGAGTCGGCCTCGTCCAGCTTGCCCTGCTCGAACAGGGAGCTCGCCAGGTTGCTCATGGCCTTCGCGGCGCGCGGGGAGTCGCTGCCACTCGTGCGCTCCTGCGCGGCGAGGATGCGCCGGAACAGCGACTCCGCCGCCGCCGGCCGCCCCTGCTCGGCCACCATGGACGCGAGCGTCGCGAGCTGGCTCACCACCTCCTGTGACTCCGGGCCCACCGTGCGCTCGAGGATGCCGAGCCGCAGCCGGATGAGGGAGTCCGCCTCCGCGTAGCGTCCGCGCTCCCGGGACAGCTCGGAGCGCACGAGGAGGGTGCGCGTGTACACCGGATACGGCTCGGGCAGCGCCCGGCCGAGCGCGGACGCCCGCACGAGCATCGAGTCGGCCGCGTCGTAGCGTCCCTGCTCGCGGTACAGCAACCCCAGCGAGGTGAGGCTCTCGGCCAGATCCGCCGGGTGGTTGCCGCCCAGGGATTCGCGCGTGGCGAGCGACTTCGCGAGCAGGCGCTCCGCCTCCGAATAGAGCCCCAGCTCCTGGTAGACGTCGCCGATGGTGTTCATGAGGCGTGCCTGCACCACGGGCTGGTCGGCGAGGTCGGTCTCGAGCTTCACCGCGCCGGAGTCCAGGATCTCGCGCGCCGTGATCGGGTTCCCGCGCGCCCGGTCGGGGGTGGAGACGTTGAAGAGGCCAACGAGGAAGCTCGACACCTGCCGCGCGGTGGCGGCTTCCTGTACGGCGAGCGCGTTGGCGCGAGTGGCGCGCACGAAGCCCACCGTGGCGGCCGCCGCGCCGGCGAGCAGCGCGACGACGATGGCGGCGCCGGCCAGCACGCCCACGCGGTGGCGCCGGACGAACTTCCGCATCCGGTACGTGGTCGTGGGCGGACGCGCCTGCACTGGCTCATGGGCCAGGAAGCGCCCGAGGTCCGCGGCCAGCCCATTCACCGTCTGGTAGCGGCGGTTGCGGTCCTTGTCCATCGCCTTCATCACGATCCAGTCCAGATCGCCGCGCAGCTGCTTGCGCAGATCGTCGGCGTTCGTGCCGCGGAGCGTGGCGATGGCGCCGCGCGCCTGCTCCAGCGTCGTCAGCTTCGCGCTCGGCGAGGGCGGGTCGGTCTCGCGCATGGAGAGCCGCATCATGAACGCGGGCAGGCCGGTCTCCTGCGGGTCCTCGGGCAGGCGGCCGACCAGCAGCTCGTACAGCATCACGCCCAGGCTGTACGTGTCGGTGCGCGTGTCCACGTCCAGCCCGCTCATCTCGGCCTGCTCGGGGCTCATGTACGCCGGCGTCCCCATCGTCTGGCCCATGAGCGTGACGAGCGTGGCGTCGGTGAGCCGCTGGCCGATGGCCTTGGCGATGCCGAAGTCGATGATCTTGGGGAGCGGCTCGTCATCCACCTCGGTGACGAGGACGTTGGACGGCTTGAGGTCCCGGTGGATGACGCCCTTCTGGTGGGCGTGCTGCACGCCGTGGCACACCTGGATGAAGAGCGCGACCCGCTCGCGCACGGAGAGCTTGCGGCTGTCGCAGTAGTCGGTGATGCAGATGCCGCGCACCAGCTCCATCACGAAGTACGGCTGCCCGGTCTCGCTGGCGCCCGCCTCCAGCACCATGGCGATGGACTCGTGCTGCATCACCGCCAGCGCCTGCCGCTCCGTCTCGAAGCGCGCGATGACGTCGTGCGTCTCCAGCCCGGCGCGCACGATCTTGAGCGCCACGCGCCGGTGCACCGGGGTGGTCTGCTCGGCCTCGTACACCACGCCCATGCCGCCCTCGCCGAGGATCTGCAGGATGCGGTATGGCCCGATGTGGTCGGGCAGCGGGGGGCCGGTGCCGCGGCCGGTGCCGCGGCCGGTGTTCGGCGAGGGCGAGGGGGAGGCTGTGGCGTCGGACATCATGCTCGCTGCACCCGAATGGTGTTGCGCTGCCTCGGCGGTGGGTCGCGGGGGAACGAGCGGCCGGCCCGCCGGGTGGCGGGGGTCCCAAGGTACCACGCTCCCGGGGAATGCGCACCGGCGCGATGGCCGGGTTCGGAGAGCCTAGCCCGGAGTGCCATCGGCGGCGACGACGGTTTCCCGCCGTCGCCCCGGCTCCCCCTGCCCGTTCACCGCCGCGCTGCAGAGCCTGTGGCGTCCGCCACCTCGCTCAGCACTTGCACGAACACCCCGGCCTCGGTCCACGGCCCATCGTACCGCTCGCCGTTGATGAAGAAGGTGGGCGTGCCGTTCACCCCGCTGCGGATGCCGCCGCGAAAGGAGGAGCGCACGCGCGCCTCGTACGTTCCCTCCGCGAGCTCCCGCGCCACGCGGCCGGCATCCAGGCCCAGGGCCTCGGCATAGCCCACGAGGTCCTCGTCCTCCAGTCGCCGCTGGTGCTCGAACAACATGTCGTGCATCGCCCAGAAATATCCCTGCGCCGCCGCAGCCTCCGCCGCCTCGGCGGCATGCTGGGCATGCGGATGCGACTCCGTGAGCGGGAATGGACGGAAGACGAACCGCAGACGCGCGCCCATGTGCTCCTGGACCACCTTCAGGATCGGATACGCCATGCCGCACGACGGACACTCGAAGTCGCCGTACTCCACGAGGGTCACCGGCGCGTCCTCGGGCCCCTGCACATGGTCGTCCGCGCCCACCGGGGGCGTGAGTCGGCCGCCCGTCATGACCGCGTTCCCGAAGGCGTCCCCGCCTCCGCTCCCGTGCTCGTGCCGGTGAGCGCTTCCAGCGCGCTCAGCACCCCGTCGGCGCCCGGGTTCACGCCCACCGGCGAGCAGTAGCTCCACCGGATCACCCCCTCGCCGTCGATGAGGAAGAGCGCGCGCTCGGCGGTGCCGTCCTGCTCGCGATACGCGCCGTACTGCCGGGCCACCGCGCCCTTGGGCTCGAAGTCGGCGAGCAGCGGCATGTGCAGCCCGCGGTGATGCGCGAACGCGGCGTGGCACCACACGCCGTCCACCGAGATGGCGAGCAGCTCGGCGTTGTGCTGGCGGAAGTCGGGCAGGATCTCGTTGAAGAGCGCCAGCTCGTCGCCGCACACGGGGCTCCAGTCGGCCGGATAGAAGAGCAGCACCACCGGCCGGCCGCGCAGCTCGTCGAGCGCGAGCCTCTGGTCGGGCGTGGCGTTCAGGGTGAAGTTGGGCGCGGGCGTTCCGGGCTTCAGGATGTTCGCGCCGTGCTTGCCAGTGTCCGTAGTCGCCATGCTGACCTCCGGGGGTGTCGGAACATGCCGTTGGTTGCAAGAACCCTGCACGCCGTCGTCGCCACGGCGATGATCGCCTCGACCGTCGCCGTATCGGCTGCCGGCCGGCCCCTCGTGGCGCAGTCACCGGCCGCGCCCGACAGCGCGGCGTTCGTGCGCATCAACCAGGTGGGTTACCTGCCGGACGCGCCCAAGGTGGCGGTGGTGTGCGCGCTGCGGCCGGTGCCGCTGGCCCGCTTCACGGTGGAGGACGAGCGCGGCCGCGTGGTGCTCGGCCCGCTGCCGGCGCGGCGCGACGGCGCGCTGGGGCCGTGCGTGGAGACGTGGCGGCTGGATTTCGGCGCGCTGCGGCAGGCGGGGCGCTATCGCGTGCGCGCGGGCGCGTACGTGTCCGGCCCGGTGCGCATCGCGCCCGACGTCTACCGGGGGCTGGCCGACACCCTGATGGGGCTGATGCGGCAGCAGCGCTCGGGCTACAACCCGTTCCTCGGCGACTCCGCGCACAGGCGGGACGGCATCGTCGTGGATCATCCCACGCGCACTGGCGATACGGTGCGGGTGAGCGGCGGCTGGGCGGACGCCGCCGACTACCTGCAGTACGTCACCACTTCGGCCACCGCCACCTACCACCTGCTGGCCGCCTACCGCGACGCGCCCGGCGCCTTCGCCGACGCGAACGATGCGCGCGGGCTGCCGGGGGCCAACGGCGTGCCCGACGTGCTGGACGAGGCGCGGCACGGCCTGGACTGGCTGTCGCGCATGTATCCCGACGAC
>DATANT010000245.1:0-24719 GCA_036266115.1 Gemmatimonadaceae bacterium
GTGCCCGATCCGTCGATCGAGCGCTATGGCTCGGCCACCAAGCCGGCCACCCGCACGCACACGGTCCGGGCGGGCGAGTCGCTCAGCGTCATCGGCCGCCGCTATGGCACCAGCGTGACCCAGCTGAAGAAGGCCAACGGCCTCCAGTCCGACCGGATCAAGCCCGGGCAGCGGCTGGTGGTCCCCGCCCAGTCCACCTCGGATCGCGGCGCGGACTGACCCCCTCGAGCCGTCCGACCGCACCGCGCGGGGTGGCATGCGTCGCCTCGGCGCATCGCTCTGCGGGATGCGTGCGACACGAAAACGGCGGGATGCCTGATGGCATCCCGCCGTTTTTCGGTGTACTGCCGGTGATCCGGGGCCGCCGGCGCCCGGCGGGCGGGGGTCAGTCCACCACGCCCCGGCCGGTATAGCCTTTCAGGATGCGGCGGTCATAGCCGTTGGAGGGATCGCGGCCGTCGGCGCGCGCCGCGTCCACCGCTACGGGACCACGGTTGTACACCAGGAGGGCGAGCTGCACGTCGCCGTCGTACTCCCGGATCAACGTCCGCAGATATCGGAAGCCGATGCGGAGGTTGGTGTCGCGGTCGTAGAGCTGCTCGCGGCTGATTCCCTTGGCGAAGTAGCGGGCGGTGGAGGGCATGAGCTGGGTGAGGCCCACCGCACCGACGCGGCTCGTAGCGCGCGTCTTGAACTCGCTCTCCAGGCGGACGAGCCGGAAGGCCAGCTCGGGCTCGAGCCCCTCTTCCAGGGCGATGTCGTGGATGGCCCGGGCGAGCTGGGAGCCGATGCCGTAGCGGCTGGAATACCGGTAGATCTGGTGCCACCGCTCGAGCTGCTGGCTCGCCTCGGCCACCTGTCCACGGGTCGCGACCAGCTCCGCGCTGCCAAGTGAGGCCCGGGAGAGCAGGGGCATCACATCGGCCGTGCCCGCCTGCGCCTCGGCGGGATGCTGGTTCTCGTACACCACGAGCAACGCCATACATCCAAGGACACCGAGCGCCAGGCGCATCGCGCGTCCGCGACGACGCAGAGCGTCGCCTCGATGGACATAGCTCACGCGTCGTTCACGCATATGTCTATGTGATGATAGGTTTTATGTACCGGATCGGCTGTTGGTCGCCGTCCGCCAGGGCATACGCCGCATAGCCTACTGCGCGCGCTGCCAGGGCCCGCCCTTTCCTCCTGATTTGTCCAGTACCGCTATGTTGGCGATGCGGAGGGTCCTGTCCACTCCCTTCGCCATGTCGAACACGGTAAGCAAGGAAACTGCCACCGCGGTGAGGGCCTCCATCTCCACCCCAGTCCGCCCTCTGGTTCTGACGCTAGCTTCTACCCGGAGACCAGGCAAGTCTTGCGCTGGCTCGAAGGACAGCTCCACATCCGTCAGCGGGAGGGGGTGGCAGAGAGGGATGAGCTCGGCGGTCCGCTTGGCCGCCAGGATGCCGGCCACCCGGGCGACGGCGATCGCGTCCCCCTTGGCGAGCCCGTTCGCCTGGATCGCGGCCAGCGTTTCCGGGCGCATCGAGATGTACCCCTCGGCCCGTGCCCGGCGGTCCGTTTCGTCCTTGTCGCCCACGTCCACCATCCGCGCGCGGCCGTCGGCGTCCAGGTGGGTGAGCGCGGGCGGGGCGCTGGGAGCCGGGACGGCCGGCGCGGCGTCGGGGGGCGCGGAGGGGTCCCGGGGCGCGGTCACCGCCGAGTCCCGTCGGCGATCTCCCGCATCAGGCCGGCCGCGAGGAGCTGCGGGGTGACGTTGCCCGCCGCGCGCTGCTTGGCCGTCTCCACGGCGTCCACGGCGCGTGCGGCCGCGGCGGCGGTGCGGTCGTCGCCGCGGCGCACGGCGTCGCGCACGCGATCGTGCAGCTGCACGGTCACGGCGTCCAGCGTGTCGCTGAACGCGCCCCGCGCCTTGCTGCTCCCCGTGCCGAACGCGGCGCGCAGGCGCCGCGCGCGACTGCCCCCGGTCGCCGCGTCCAGCAGGCGGCCGGCGGCGGCGATGGCCTCGCCGCGCTCCGTGCTGCCGAGCAGCAGCCCGGGCGCGCCGCCGGCCAGGCGAACGCGCTCATCGTCGCTGGCCGGGAGCCGCGCCGCGTCGAGCGCCGCCCGCACGGTGGGCTCCTGCAGCCAGCGGCGGACGTCGGCGTCCGGCAGGGACGGCACGCGCACGGCCACCACGCGCGAGCGGATGGTGGGGAGCAGCGCCCCGGGCTCGCTGGAGGTGATGATGATCG
Source organism: Gemmatimonadaceae bacterium (assembly GCA_036266115.1). Lineage (GTDB taxonomy): Bacteria > Gemmatimonadota > Gemmatimonadetes > Gemmatimonadales > Gemmatimonadaceae > DATANT01. The sequence goes on from DATANT010000245.1 coordinate 2,235, forward strand.
TGGTATCGGCTGGCGGCTCCTCGAGCAGCTTGAGGAACGCGTTCGCCGCCTGGTCGGCGCCCTCCTGCGACACCATGCGTTCGGCGTCGCCCACCACGAACACCTTGCGACGGGCCAGGGCGGGGGAGAGGGTGGCCTGCTGCAGCACGGCGCGCACGGTGGCGATGAAGATCCCCTCGGTGCCGGACGGCGGCGCGTACAGCCCGTGCGCCTTCACCCGGTCGGCGATGGCGTCCGCGGCGTCGCCGCGCACCTCCGCGGCGGATGGATCGGCGTCCTTGGGCCGCGGCCGCGGGAACACCCAGTGCAGGTCCGGATGCGTGAGCTCCGCCGTGAAGCGGCAGCTCTCGCAGGCGCCGCAGGCCGGCTGGGCGGCCGTGCACAGAATGGCGCGAGCCAGCCAGAGCGCGAGCCGCTGCTTGCCCACGCCCGGCGGGCCGTGGAACAGCAGGCTGGCCGGCAGCGCCCCCTGTTGGTGGGCGGCGAGCAGCCGGGCCTGGAGGGCGTCGTGGCCGATGAGAGAGACGATGGGCACGACGGAATATGGACCGGGCGACCGCGCCGGAGCCAGGGCGCGTGGCGGCCGTGGCGGCCTACGCCGCCGGCGCCTTCGCGTCCATGATCGCGGTGAGCACCTGGTACGCGATGTCTTCCAGGCGCGTGAAGTAGTCGTGGGCCTCGCCGGTGTGGCGGCGCGCCACGACCGTGAGATGCCGGTAGGTGATGCCGAGCATGGCGGTGCGATGCTGGTCCAGCTGTCCGTCGTGGTTCAGATATTCCGCGATGCAGCCGGCCGCGGCGGCCTCGAGAAGGGTGAGGTTGAGGCCGTCGACTTCCTCCAGCAGGAGCTCCGTTGGAAACGGAGCCGAGAGGTGCTTCTCCCAGAGCGCCTGGACGGGGAGCATGGTCATGTATGTGTGGTGATACGTCGGAAGAGCGGAGGATTCCGACTCGGTGGGCGCGCGAGCCGGCATCGATCTCCGGCCGGTCGCACGATATGATAACCGGTCGACGCTCGACGCGACGCGGAACGGCGTCGGTCGTCGCGTCTCGAGCGCGCACGCTCGACGGGCGCGCGGTGGCGGATGTGATCGCGATGGTACCCGGTGGCCGTCCCGATGATCCCGGCACTGCCGCTCGTCGCCGTCATGTCGGGCACGATTCCTGAACCTCCGTGCCGGATCATCCAGGAGGTCATCATGGGCGGTAAGCGTTCCGACCAGTACCAGATCGATCCGGCGGAAGCCGGGGCCACCGATTACAAGAGTCGTCGGGCGGACGAGGGGCTCATCGAGCGAGAGAAGGAGAAGCTGGTGGCGAGCGAGAGGAACGAGCCGCTCATCCCGCGCGGCGAGGACAATCCCGCGCTCGCCGATCTCAAACGGCGCCGCGAGCAGTCGGCCCGCGACCGGGCCGCCGAGCAGGCCGACCAGGGAGAGGATTGACCCCATGGCGAATCAGCTGAATGCGCGCTGCGTGGCGGTGCTCGTCACGAACGGGGTGGAGCAGGTGGAGCTCACCGAGCCCGTGGCGGCGCTCCGGGAGGCGGGGGCCAGGGTGACGATCATCGCGCCCGAGTCGGGGCGCATCCAGGCCTTCCAGCATCTCGACAAGGGTGACACCTTTGAGGTGGAGGCCACGGTGGATTCCGTGAACGCGACCGACTTTGACGCGCTCATGCTGCCCGGCGGCGTGGTGAACGCCGACGCGCTGCGAATGAATGCGGCCGCGGTGGAGTTCGTGCGCGACATGGCGGAGCTGGACCGGCCCATCGCGGCCATCTGCCACGCGCCGTGGCTGCTCGTGGAGGCGGGGCTGGTGCGGGGGCGGCAGCTCACGTCGTGGCCCAGCCTGCAGACGGACATCCGGAATGCCGGTGGCGAGTGGGTGGACCGCGAGGTGGTGGTGGACCAGCGGTTGGTGACGAGCCGCAAGCCGGCGGACATTCCGGCGTTCAACGAGAAGATGCTGAAGCTGTTCGAGCGGGCGGCGGCGGACCGGGCGCTGGACGAGATGGGGGAGCAGTCGTTTCCGGCGAGCGATCCACTGCCGCCGCCGTCCCGGGGGCCGGGCCGGTCGGAGGCTCGGCCTCCCGAGGCGGGCGTGTAGCTCTGTAGCATAAAGTACTTGACAACCTGGGCCCTCCACCCCATCCTCTGCCCGTGGCCATCGCACGCGAACTTCACCTGCCGTCGGCGCCCGACGCCCCCGCGCTCCGGGACCGCGCGATCGACAACCTGCGCTTCATCCGCGAGACGATGGAGCGCGCCGGCTCGTTCACCGCCGTCTCGGGGTGGGGAGTCGTCGCCACCGGCGTGCTGGCCCTCGCCGCCGCCTTCGTGGCCCAGACCCAGCAGTCCACGAGCGCCTGGCTCCTGGTCTGGACCACGACGCTCGTGGCCTCCACGGCCGTCTCGGGCTGGGCCACGGTGCGCAAGGCGCGCCGGGCGCGCATGCCCCTGCTCTCGGGGCCGGGACGCAAGTTCCTGCTGGGCTTCTCCCCACCCATGATCGTGGGCGCGCTGCTCTCGGTCGTGCTCCTGCGGCTCGACATCGTCACCGTGCTGCCGGGGCTCTGGCTCCTGCTCTACGGCACCGCGGTGCTCGCGGCCGGCGCGTTCTCGGTGCGGGTGGTACCACTCATGGGCGTCTCCTTCATGCTCCTTGGCGCCCTGGCACTGTTCCTTCCGGCGGCCTGGGGCAACATGCTGATGGCCGTCGGCTTTGGCGGGCTGCACCTGGCGTTCGGCGTGGCCATCGCCCGCAGTCACGGAGGCTGAGCATGGCCAAGCACGGAGCGGCACGCGATGATCGGGACGACGGGGGCGGACACGAGCCGCGCCGCCCCCTGGGCGCGGTGCGCGGGCGGACGGCGGAGAACGTGCCCGCCGCGCTCGACCGCCTCATTCACGAGCGCATGCGACTGGGCATCGTGAGCGCCCTGGCCGTGAACGCGTCGCTGAGCTTCACCGATCTCCGGAAGCTGATGAAGACGTCCGACGGCAACCTGAGCGTGCACGCGCGCAAGCTGGAGGACGCCGGCTACGTGGAGTGCACGAAGTCGTTCGAAGGCCGTGTGCCGCGCACGGAGTACCGCCTCGCGCCCGCCGGCCGCCGTGCGCTGGAGCGCTACCTGGACCACATGGAAGCCCTCATCACCGCCACGCGCGAGCGGTAGCGCATGGCCTTTTTTCGTGCGTCTGTACTTTATGTCACAAAGTAGATCATCGCTGCCAGCCGACGGCCTCCACGTCGCGATCATCATGGATGGCAATGGCCGCTGGGCCACCAGCCGCGGCCGCACGCGCTCGCTGGGCCACGCGGCCGGCGCACGCGTGGTGCGCCGCATCGTGGAGCAGGCGCGCCGGATGGGCGTGCACGTGCTCACGCTGTACGCCTTCTCGGGCGACAACTGGAAGCGGCCGGCCGCGGAAGTGCTGGGGCTCATGCGGCTGTTCCGCCGCTACCTCGCCGGCGAGACCGAACGGTGCGTCTCGGCGGGCATCCGCCTGACGATCCTGGGGCGGCGCGACCGCCTGCCCGATCCGCTCCGCCTGGCCGTGGAGGCCGCCGAGGCGGCCACCGCGCACTGCGCCGACATGCACCTGCGCATCGCCATCGACTACTCGGCCCGCGATGCCATCCTGCGCGCGGCGCAGCTGGCGGCCAGTCGCGGCGCGGTGACCGAGCAAGGCTTCGCCGCCGCGCTGGGCGAGGTGCATCATGATCCGCACGCCGTGCCCGACGTGGACTTGCTGATCCGCACCGGCGGCGAACGGCGCCTGAGCGACTTCCTGCTCTGGGAGAGCGCCTACGCCGAGCTCTGGTTCACGCGCAAGATGTGGCCGGAGATCACCGCCGCCGATCTGGAGGAGGCGGTGCAGGACTTCCGTGGGCGGGAGCGGCGGTTCGGCGGGCTGAGCGAGGGCGTGGCGGGCTGAGAGCGCAGCCGGGGCGCGGCGCGCGGCGTGACGGATGACGCGCTATTCCTTCTGGCCAATGGCCCGCGTCCAGTCCTCGATCTCCGCCGCCGTCATGGTGCCGATGGGCTCCTGCCTCGCGTCCAGGTAGCCGCGCGCGAGCACGTCCACCAGGTACTGCTCGCGTGAGATGAGCGTGCCGCGACACACCTGGTCGCGCGAAGGCGGTGCGTCCAGGGTGGCGCGCCATCGGTCCAGCAGATCGTCGTACACCCAGCGCGGCGCGGGGTGCGGATCGCCGGGATAGACGAAGCCGTACAGCACCAGGTTCATGAGCAGGATGAGCCAGTGCTCGCCGAAGCGCGTGATCAGGCGCGGCCAGTCCAGCAGCTGGCCGCGCGCGTGGAGGAGGTGGATGACGTCCGCGCCGTCGTAGCGCTCGCGCTCCATGACGAACGCCTTGGACCAGATCATCTCCTCCGGCGGCGCGAGCGGCACCGAGAGCGCGAACACCTCGCCCGGCACGGCATGGGTGAACCACGCGTCGTCCACGCGCGCCACGCCGTTGCCCGAGTTGTAGATGATGTCCACGAAGTGCTCGCCCAACCCCGCCTTGCCGAGCCAGTGGGGAAACGAGGACTCCGTCTCCAGCCCCGCGGCGGCGAGCACCTCCAGCGTCCGCGGGAAGTCCTCCGGGCGCACGAAGAGATCGAAATCCTTGGTGGGGCGCTTGATGCCCGTGTAGCGCGCATAGGCGTACGCGCCGCCCACCAGGAAGGGCACGCCGCCCTCCTGCAGCGAGACGAGCACGCTGCGATAGAACTGGCGCGCCTCGCGTGCATGCTCACTGTAGTCCGACGTGGTGGGGTGATCGGGTGTGGGCACGGTGCGCCGGAATGAATGTTGAGTCCGAATGGCTCTGTCCGGCCCCGCGGTGCAAATACGAGGCTAGCGCCGCACTCGGCACTCGCCTGTCGCGAGGCCTGGATCCTGCCACACGGAGAGCGCATGGATACCATGGGAGCGGTTCGAATCGCGGCGATGGCCGACGTGCACTGCGGGAAGGCTTCCGCGGGCACGCTGGCGCCGATCTTCGCGCAGGTCGCGGAGAGCGCCGACGTGCTCGTGATCTGCGGGGACCTCACGGACTTCGGTGCGCCCGAGGAGGCCCGGGTGCTGGCCAAGGAGCTCGCCGGCGCGGGCCGCATGCCGGTGGTGATGGTGCTCGGCAACCACGACTTCGAGAGCGAGCAGCAGGACGAGATCTGTCGCATCCTCTCCGACGCCGGGGCCACCATGCTGGACGGCGGCTCGGTGGAGGTGCACGGCATCGGCTTCGCCGGCGTGAAGGGTTTCTGCGGCGGGTTCGGGCGGGGCGCTCTCGGACCGTGGGGCGAGAGCATCATCAAGCGCTTCGTGCACGAGGCCGTGGACGAGGCGCTCAAGCTGGAGACCGCGCTCGCTCGGCTGCGCACACCGCGCAAGGTGGCGCTGGTGCATTACGCGCCGGTGCGCGAGACGGTGGTGGGCGAGCCGCCGGAGATCTATCCCTACCTGGGCAGCAGCCGCCTGGAGGAGCCGCTGTCGCGCTACCCCGTGACGGCCGTGTTCCACGGGCACGCGCACAACGGCGCGCTGGAGGGCCACACCACCGCGGGCGTGCCGGTGTACAACGTGTGCATGCCGCTGCTGCGCAAGCTGCATCCGGACCGTCCCCCGTTTCGCGTGGTGACGATCCCCGCCGCGACGGCCGCCGACGCGGAGGCAGCGGCCGAGTTTCCCGCGGTGGGCGGGCACTGACGCGGCCGTCCGCCGGCACTCACGGCCGCATCACCACCTTCACGCAGCCATCGGTCTTGTGCTTGAAGGTGGCGTACGCCGCGGGCGCATCCTCCAGCCCAACGCGGTGGGTGATGATGGCCACCGGATCGATGGCGCCGCGCGCCACCAGCTCGAGCAGCGGCCGCATGTACCGGTGCACGTGGCACTGCCCACCGCGCAGCTGCAGCCCCTTGGCGAACGCCGCGCCGTAGGGGAACTTGTCGATGGGCCCCGCGTACACGCCGGCCACACTCACCGTGCCGCCCTTGCCGCACGCCTGAATCGCCTGCCGCAGCACGTTGGCGCGGTCCATCTCCAGGCGCATGGCCTGCTTCACTCGGTCCATCCGCGCATCCACGGAATGCCCGTGCGCCTCCATGCCCACCGCGTCGATGCAGTGGTCGGGGCCGCGGCCGGCGGTGAGCTGCTTGAGCGCCTCCACCAGGTCGTCGGTGTGCTCGTAGTCCAGCGTCTCCGCCCCGGCCTGCTCGGCCAGCGCCAGGCGCTCCACGAACCGGTCGATGGCGAACACGCGCGCCGCGCCCAGCAGGAACGCGCTCCGGATGGCGAACTGCCCCACGGGCCCACAGCCCCACACGGCCACGATGTCGCCGGGCTGGATTCCGCACAGTTCGGCGGCCTGGTAGCCCGTCGGGAGGACGTCGGACAGGAAGAGTACCTGCTCGTCGCTCAGCTCCTCGGGAACCACGAGCGGGCCCACGTCGGCAAAGGGCACGCGCACGTACTCTGCCTGCCCGCCCGCGTAGCCACCGTACATGTGCGAGTAGCCAAAGATGCCGGCCGGCCCGTAGCCCGCCTGCGCCTCCAGCATCCAGGCGTTGGGATTGGAGTTGTCGCACAGCGCGAATCGGTCGGTGCGGCAGTACTGGCAGTAGCCGCAGCTGATGGGGAAGGGCACCACCACCCGGTCGCCCCGGCTCACCGTCCGCACCTCGCGGCCCACCTCCACCACCTCGCCCATGAACTCGTGGCCCAGTACGTCGCCGGGCTTCATGCTGGGCACCAGGCCGTCGTACAGGTGCAGGTCCGAGCCGCAGATGGCCGTGGCGGAGACGCGCACGATCGCGTCGCGCGGGTTCACGAGCGACGGGTCGGCCAGGGTCTCCACGCGCACGTCGTTCGTGCCGTGCCAGGTGACCGCCCTCACGAGCGGTCCCCGGCGTACATGGCGGACGTGGGCGCCTCGCCGGCCTCCATCACCTGCTTGAACCGGCGAAGGTCCTCGCGCACCTGCGTGCCCGGATGCTCGCCGAACAGCCGGGCCACGAGCGCGCCCAGCCTGCCGGCGGGCGGGTCGTACTCCAGCAGCACGTGCACCTCGGTGCCGCGTCCGCCGGGCGCGTCGGCGAAGCGCACCGAGCCCGCGTTGGGCACCATGGTGTCGAACGAGCGCCAGGCGATGAGCTCGCCCGGAATCTCGTTGTAGAGCTCGGCCTCCCACTCCACCGTGGTACCGGCCGGCGCGGAGGCCCGCCAGCGCGAGAGCCGCGCGTCGAGCACCCGGACGGATTCGAGATGCCGCATGACGCTGGGCAGGTTCTCGAAGTTGCGCCAGAACTGGTAGAGCTCCAGGCGCGGACGGTCGATGGTGACCGAGCGCTGCACGCGGATGGCGCGGTGGGCATCGAGCACCGCGTTGGGCCCGTGGCGCTGCTCCACGCCCGGATAGTCGTTCGTGGTGCTGACGTGCAGGCTCCGGTAGACCGGGCAGTGTCCGGTGACGCCGCGCCGCGCCAGCGCCACGCCGAGCGCGGCCAGGGCCAATCCGCCACCGCTCCGGCGGCGCAGCCCGTAGGCGGCGAGCGCGCCACCGCCGATCGCCGACACCAGCCGCTCCACGCCACCCACGTTCACCGGGCGCCTCGCGGCGCGCATCGGTCCCCGCCCGGCCCGTCGGCCTTCACCCGGCCGCTCCATCAGCTCGTCCCCGGTCTCCATCGCGCTCCCCTCCGCTGTGAGTGCGGAGACTCAGCGGCAAGGGGAGTGCCCACGGACCACGAACTCCGGGGCGGCCGCGCCCTTCAGCCCGCGGGTTCCGCCCGCCGACCGGAGGCGTCGGTCACGTGGATGCGGAACACCACGTCCCGGTGCGGCACGGGATCGTCCGGCGTGAGCGTCTCGGGCAGGAGCGCGCGGAGCAGCGCCACGCCGTGCGACCACGCGTCGTGATCGGCGGGCCGCGTCTCGGGGTCGAGCAGGAACAGCGCGCCACGCACCACCACGCTCGTCCAGTGGAAGATGCCGAAGATCTCGTCCACCTCGAACGCCACCCAGTGGCTGTGGGTGAGCGTGGTGAGCTTGGGGCCGGCGGACGTGCGCCCGTAGATCCACTGGTCGTGAAAGACGTAGTGGATGGGCACGATGTCCACGCGGTCCTTGAACGAGTAGGCGATGCGCCCCACGGCGTGCGCGGCGAGGAAGTCGCGGATCTCCTGGTCGGCGAGCGGGCGGATGCTGGGACGCGGCGTGGGCATCGTCGTGGCTCCGGTTGGGGCGAGGCGCTCAGAAGGGAGAGGCGGCGCCGGACACCGCGCGCACGGTATCCCGGGCGATCACCAGTTCCTCGTCGGTGGGAATCACCCACACGGCGAGGCGCGAGTCCGCGGTGCTGATACGACCTTCCCTGCCGTTCACGGTGGCCGCGTTGGCGCCGGCGTCCAGCTCGATGCCGAACCAGCCGAGGCCCGCGCAGATGCGCTCGCGAATGCTCGCCGCGTTCTCGCCGACGCCGCCCGCGAAGACGATGGCCTGGGCACCGTCGAGCGCGGCGAGGTACGAGCCGATGTACTTGCGCACCCGGTAGCAGTACACCTCGATGGCCAGCTTCGCGCGCCGGTCGTCGTTCTCGGCGGCCTCCGCGAGCAGGTCGCGCATGTCGTTGGTGAGCCCCGAGATGCCGAGCAGCCCGGATTGCTTGTTGAGCAACGCCTCCATCTCGGATGGCGACAATCCTTCCTTGGAGCCCACGAAGTCGAGCACCGCGGGGTCCAGGTCGCCGGACCGCGTGCCCATCACCAACCCTTCCAGCGGCGTGAACCCCATGGAGGTGTCCACCGACTCCCCGTCGCGAATGGCGCACGCCGAGCAGCCGTTGCCCAGATGCAGCGTGACCAGGCGCGTGGCTTCGCGCGCGGTGCCCGTGATCTGGCGAAAGCGGTGCGCCACGTAGCGGTGGGAGGTGCCGTGAAAGCCGTAGCGCCGCACGCGATGGCGGCGATACAGCTGGTAGGGAATGGCGTACAGGTAGGCGTGCTCGGGCAGCGTGTGGTGGAACGCGGTGTCGAACACCGCCACCTGCGGCACGCCCACGCCGAGTGCCATGCGCGCCGCCTGGATGCCGCGCAGGTTGGCCGGGTTGTGCAGCGGAGCGAGGTCGATGTTGTCCTCGATGCCGCGCAGCACCAGATCGTCGATGAGCACCGACTTCTGGAATCGCTCGCCACCGTGCACCACGCGATGTCCCACGGCCTCGATCTCGGCCACCGACGCGAGGCCGGTGCCGGCCTCGGGGCTCACGAGCCAGCCGAGCACGTGGTCCACCGCCGCCCGGTGGTCGCGCAGCGCCGCGGTGCCGCGCTGCATGACGCCATCGCCGGCGCGGTACGCATACACGGCCTCGCCCCCGATGCGCTCCACCTGCCCCCGCGCCAGCTTCTCGTCGCTGTTCTCCGCGATGCGCTGCAGGTCAGTGCGCACGAGCTGGAACTTGAGCGTGGCCGATCCGACGTTGAGGACGAGGACGTTCATGCGGCGTCGTCGGCTGCCGGATCGGCGCCGAGGCGCTCGTAGGCCTCCAGTGAGGCGGCGAGCGCTTCGTCGGGCGCGTCGCCCACGCTGGAGAGGTGCCCCATCTTGCGGCCGGGACGTGCCGACGTCTTGCCGTAGAGGTGCAGGCGCACGCCCGGCCGCTCGAGCGCGCGCACGAAGTCCGGCTGGCGCCCGCCGCTCCACAGGTTGCCCAGCAGGTTCACGATGGCGGCCGGCTGCACCACGTCCGTGGCGCCCAGGGGCAGCATGCACACCGCGCGCACGAGCTGCTCGAACTGGCTCGTGACGCACGCCCGCTCGCTGGCGTGGTAGGTGTTGTGCGGGCGCGGGGCCAGCTCGTTCACGGCGAGCGAGCCGTCGGCCAGCACGAACAGCTCCACCGCGAGCAGTCCCTCCACGCCCAGACCCTGCGCGATGTCCAGGGCGATGGCGGTGGCCTGCTCCACGACGGCGGTGGGCAGCGGACCGGGGAGCATGCTCCAGGTGAGCACGCCGGCGGTGTGATGGTTCACCGCGGGCGGATAGACCACGTGCCGGCCGTCGGGCCGCCGCGCCACCATCACCGAGAGCTCCAGCGCGATGTCCAGGAAGCGCTCCACCACCGCGCGCCGGCCGCCCACCGCGGCCCAGGCGTCGGCTGCGTGGGCGGGGTCGGTCACCCGCGCCTGGCCGCGGCCGTCGTAGCCGCCGAAGCACGACTTCACCACGCTGGGCCCCAGCGCGCGCACCGCGGCGGCGGTGTCGTCCGCGGACGTCACCGTGCGGAACGGCCCCACGGGCACGCCCCGCGCCTGCAGCCACTCCTTCTGGCGTCCGCGATCCTGGATCACGTGCACCACCTCGGCGCCGGGCCGCACCGGCGCGTGCTGCGCCACGGCTTCCAGCACCGGCCGCGCGATCTGCTCGATCTCCAGGGTGACCACCGCGCAGTGGCTGGCCAGCTCCACCGCCGCCGCCGCGTCGTCGAATCGCGCCGTGATCACGCGGCTCGCCACGGCCCGGGCCGGGCAGCTGGGATCCGGATCCAGCACGTGCACGTCGTAGCCCATGGCGCGGGCGGCCAGCCCCGTCATCCGGCCCAGCTGGCCGCCGCCCAGGATGCCGATGGTGGCACCCGGCAGGATCGGCCTCGGCGCGCCCGGCGTCATGGCCGCGCCCCCGTGCTCGGGTCCGGAAGGTCCTGGGCCAGCACCAGGTCGCGGCGGGCCTCGCGCCACTGGCGCAGGCGGTCGCGCACGGCGGGGTCGCTGTTGCCCACGATCTGCGCCGCGAGGATGGCCGCGTTGAGCGCACCGGGCTTGCCGATGGCCAGCGTGCCCACCGGCACTCCGGCGGGCATCTGCACGATGGAGAGCAGCGCGTCCATTCCCTGCAGCGCGGTGGCCGGCACCGGCACGCCGAGCACCGGCACCAGCGTCTTGGCGGCCACCATGCCGGGCAGGTGCGCGGCGCCGCCGGCGGCGGCGATGATCACGTGCAGCCCGCGCGCCTCGGCCTGCTCGGCGTACTCGAACATGAGATCGGGCGTGCGGTGCGCCGAGACGACGCGCTTCTCGTAGCGGACGCCCAGCTCCTCGAGCAGGGCGCACGCCGGCTCGAGCACGGGGAAGTCCGAGGCGCTGCCCATGATCACGCCGACCAGCGGGCGTTCGGCCGGGCGTTGGGCCGGCGGGCGTGCGACCAGGGGACGTTCGGACATCGGGGCGCGGTCTCCGGAGGATGCGGTGTGGCCTGCGCGTGCCGCGGCAGCGCGCGCGAGACCGCAATATGCGCGAGCCGCCGCCGCCCCGCGACGCGCCGCCCTGATCCGGGTGTCCGTCGCGCCGCCGCCGGCGGGCGGCGCCCCTGATGGATTGCTTACACCGCCGTGCTTGACGAGGCCGGTGGCGGACGGAGATTTGGGAGGTCGCCGGCGGGGCTCTGCGCCCCGGTCGCCAGTCCCCCTCCTCTCGCTCCCCATCATGATCTTCCTCTCCGCCCTGGCGCTCGCGCTGGTGCAGCAGCCCGCGGCCGCGCAGGCCGCCACCGCGGCCGCGTCGCCGATCCAGAAGGTGGTGGTGACGCCCGCCCGCCCCCGCGTCACGGCGGGCGATACGCTCCGCCTCAGCGCGCAGGCGCTGGACGGCGCCGGGCAGCCGGTGCCCGGGGCCAGCATCCGGTTCGTTCCGGCCGGCGGCTACTTCGAGGGGCGGGTGGACGCGGACGGCCTGGTGCGGAGCGGCTCCACCGGCACGCTCCCGGTCACGGTGGTCGCGCTCGTGCCGGGCACCCGGCCGGTGACCGAGCGGGTGGAGGTGCAGATGGTGGCCGGGCCCGCGGTGCGCGTGGCGGTGCAGCCGGCGGCCACGAAGCTGGTGGCCGGCCAGCGGCTGCGGCTGGACGCCCGCGCCTACTCGGCCGCGGGCGACGAGCGCGACGACCGCTACACCTGGACGAGCTCCGCGCCGGGCGTGGTGCGCGTGAGCGCGACCGGCGTGGTGGAGGCGCTGGCCGCGGGGAAGGCGACCGTCACCGCCGCATCGGGCAGCGCGCGTGGCACCACGGCGGTGGAGGTCGTGGCCGGCCCCGTGGCCAGGCTCACCCTCACGCCCAGCGCCATGGACGCGCGCACCGGCGACGTGATCCGCTTCAAGGCCGCGGCCACCAATGGCGCCGGGCAGCCGATCGCCGGGCTCACCCCCACCTTCAGCTTCTCCCCCGGCAACGGGCAGATCGACGCCGACGGGGTGTTCGTGGGCTACGAGCCGGGCGAGTACGTGGTGACGGCGAGCCTGGGCACGCGCAGCGCGAGCGCCGTGGTGACGCTCACCGAGCGCGACGTGCGCCGGCGCATCAACGTGGTGGGGCGCCTGCCGCGCACGCGCTTCACCACCGAGGAGGTGTGGATCCACCCGAACGGCACGGTGGCCTATCTGGGCTCCGGCAGCGGCGGCGACGTGATGTACGCCATCGACATCAGCGACCCGTCCAATCCGGTGGTCACGGACAGCATCGTGGCCAACACGCGCCGCGTGAACGACGTGATGTCCACGCCCGACGGCAAGTTCCTGGTGTTCACGCGCGAGGGCGCGGCGGACCGCAAGAACGGCATCGTCATCGCGTCGCTGGAAGACCCGCTGCACCCCAAGCCCATCGCCGAGTTCACCGACGGCGTGACGGCGGGCGTGCACTCGGCGTTCGTCTACCAGCAGGACAAGTTCGGCACGCACGTGTACCTCACCAACGACGGCACCGGCGCGTTCCACATCATCGACATCACCGATCCGTACCACCCCAAGCAGACCGCCGAGTGGCGCACCGCGCGCCCCGACGCGGGGCGGTCGCTGCACGACGTGGACATCCGGAACGGCCTCGCCTACCTGAGCTACTGGAACGACGGGCTCGTGATCCTCGACGTGGGCAACGGCGTGAAGGGCGGCAGCCCGAGCAACCCGCAGCTCGTGAGCCAGTTCAAGTACGACCTGAACGCGCTCTACAAGGACGTGGAGCGCGACGGCGGCCCGGGCTTCATCCGCGGCACGCACACCGCGTGGCGGCACAAGGACTACGTCATCATCGCCGACGAGGTGTTCCCGTCGTCGGCCGTGACGGGCGCCAAGGACGCCTCCGCGTTCCGCGCCTACGGCCGGCTGCAGGTGGTGGACGTGAGCGACGTGGCCAACCCGAAGTCGGTGGCGTGGTACGAGCCGGAGTTCGGCGGCGTGCACAACGTGTGGGTGGCGGGCGACACGCTCTACATGGGCGCCTACAACGCCGGCTTCCGCGCGTTCGACATCAGCGGCGAGCTGCGTGGCGACCTGCGCGCGCAGAAGCGCGAGATCGCGCACCTCAACACCGCCGACATGCAGGGCCATTCCCAGAACTCGGCCATGACCTGGGGCGTGGTGGTGAATCCCAAGGACGGGCTGGCCTACGTGAACGACATGAACAACGGGCTCTGGATCGTGCGCCTGGAGCCCCGCACCGAGGAAGTCATCCCGTAGGCCGGGCCGCCCGCCGCCCGCTGCTCACCTCACCCGTCTCAGTAGCCGCCCATGCTGCTCGCCACGCTGCTCGCCACCTCGCTCGTCGGCGCGATCGCCGTCACGCCGCCGGACTCCACGCTGCCGGCGGCCATGGACTACCTCGTCTACGTGGCCTCGGAGAGCGCCGACCGGGTGACGCTCGTGCGCTTCGGCCCGGGCGGTGGGCGGGTGGAGCGGGAGGTGCCGGTGGGGATGAACCTCACCGATCCGGACGGCCCGCACGGGCTGGGCGTGTCGCCGGATGGGCGGCACTGGTACGTGTCCACCGCGCACGGGTCGCCGTACGGCTTCCTGTACAAGTACGACACCCGCACCAACACCAACGCGGGGCTGGTGATGCTCGGCCACTTCCCGGCGTCGCTGCAGCTCAGTCCCGACGGGGAGTTCGCCTACGTGGTGAACTTCAACCTGCACGGCGACATGGTGCCGTCGTCGGTATCCGTGGTGGCCACCGGCGAGATGGTGGAGGTGGCGCGCATCGAGACGTGCACCATGCCGCATGGCTCCCGGCTCACCACCGACGGCGCCCGGCACTACTCCACGTGCATGATGGACGACATGCTCGTGGAGATCGACACCCGGACGTTCGAGGTGTCGCGCCACTTCCGGCTCACCCGTGGAGCGGAGCAGGGGATGCGCGGCGCTCCGAGCGCGGCGCGGGGCGAGCACGCCGCGCACGGCACCGGCGGCCACGATGCCGCCGCTCCGGGGGCCGGCGACACCGCGTGCTCGCCCACGTGGGCGGTGCCGTCCCCCGACGGTGAGCGCGTCTGGGTGGCGTGCAACAAGTCGAGCGAGATCGTGGAGATCGCGACGCGGGACTGGAGCCTCGTGCGCCGGTGGGCGGCCGGCCCGGGCGTGTATAACCTTGGCGTCACGCACGACGGCCGGCGGATCATCGCCACCAACAAGCGCGGGCAGTCGGTCTCCATCTACGACACGGCCAGCGGCGCGGAGCTGGCCCGCATCCCCACCAGGCGCAAGGTGGTGCACGGCGTCGCGGTGTCCACGGACGACCGGTACGCCTTCGTGAGCGTGGAGGGCATCGGCTCCGAGCCCGGCACCGTGGAGGTGATCGACCTGCGGGCGCTGGCGAGCGTGGCGCAGGTGGACGTGGGCCAGCAGGCCGGCGGGATCGACTTCCTGCGGAGCGAGCCGGTGCGGTAGCCCCCCGGCGGTGGGGCTGGCGCGCCCTCGGGGAACCAGGAAACGCAACAGGGCCGCCCCACCGGGGCGGCCCTGTTGCGTTCGTGCTTCGAGTCCGAGCTCCCCAGGTAGGACTTGAACCTACGACCCTCCGATTAACAGTCGGATGCTCTGACCAACTGAGCTACTGGGGAATATGAGTCCGAGAAGCTAGCCGTGGGGGCGGGGGACGTCAACCCGGAGGCGGGCCCGGCGGCCGGGCTCCGGGGCGCCGCTCACCGGGCAGGTGAGCGGCGCCGCCGCGCGGGCCACGCCGGCGCCCCGTCGGCCGGTGCCGCGCCGGCCGCGGGCACCCCGCGCCCCAGATACGGGGCCAGCCAGCGCCCGGTGTGGCTCTCGGGCACCAGCGCCACCTCTTCCGGCCGTCCCATGGCCACCAGCCGCCCGCCCCCGATGCCCGCCTCCGGGCCCATGTCGATCACCCAGTCGGCGAGCTTGATGACGTCCAGGTTGTGCTCGATGATGACGAGCGTGTGCCCCTGGGTCACCAGCCGGTCGAACACCGTGGCGAGCTGGCGAATGTCTTCCAGATGCAGCCCCGTGGTGGGCTCGTCCAGCACGTACAGCTTGCGTCCCGCGCTCCGGCCGGACTGAGCCAGCTCGCGGGCGATCTTGAGCCGCTGCGCCTCGCCGCCCGACAGGGTGGTGGCGGGCTGCCCCAGCCGCAGGTAGCCCAGCCCCACCTGCTGCACGTGCCAGAGCGCCTGCCCCAGCTTCTCCTCTCGCGGGAAGAAGCGGATGGCCTGATCCACGGTGAGCTCGAGCACCTGGGCGATGTTCTTCCCGTTCACCGTCACCTGGAGCACGTCGGGCTTGAACCGCCGGCCGCCGCACGTGTCGCACGGCACCTGGACGTCGGCCATGAACACCATCTCGACCTCCAGGTATCCCGCGCCCTCGCACTGCTCGCATCGCCCGCCGGCCACGTTGAAGCTGAACGTGCCGGGCCCGTAGCCGCGCTGGTGCGCCAGCGGCGCGGCGGCGAAGATGCGGCGGATCTCGTCGTAGGCCTTCACGTACGTCACCGGGTTGGATCGCGACGACCGCCCGATGGGCTCCTGGTCCACGAGCACCACGTCGTCCAGCGCCTCCACCCCGGTGAGGGTGTCGAACGCGCCCACCCGCTCGCCCAGGTGCTGCTTGGCGGAGTGCTCACCGTGCAGCCGCGTCTCGAGCGCACGGAACAGCACGTCGTGCACGAGCGTGCTCTTGCCCGAGCCGGAGACGCCGGTGACCACGGTGAGCGCGCCCAGGGGGATCTGCACGTCCACGCCGGTCAGGTTGTTCTCGCGGGCGCCGGTGAGCGCGAGCCAGCGCGGCCCCAGCCGCCGGCGCTCCGCGGGCAGCGGGATCTCGCGCGCGCCGCTCAGGTACTGTCCGGTGAGCGGGCTCTCCGCCACGCGGCTCATGGGCCCGGCGAACACCACGCTTCCGCCCTGCTCCCCGCTCCCGGGGCCCAGCTCCACCATGTAGTCGGCCATCCGGATGGCATCGGGGTCGTGCTCCACCACGAGCACGGTGTTGCCGCCATCGCGCAGGCGCCGTAGCAGGTGCAGCAGCCGCTCCATGTCGCGGGGATGCAGCCCGATGCTCGGCTCGTCGAGCACGTAGAGCGTGTCCACGAGCCGGGCGCCCAGCGAGTTGGCCAGCCCGATGCGCTGTGCCTCGCCGCCCGAGAGCGTGCGCGTGCCGCGGTTCATGGTGAGGTAGGTGAGCCCCACGTCGCGCAGGAACTGCACGCGCGACCTGGCCTCCGCCAGGATGTGCGCCGCGACCTGCTCCTCGTACGAGGTGAGCTCCAGCGTGTCGAGCCAGGCCAGCAGCTCGTCCACCGGCAGCTCGGCGATCTGCGCGATGGTGCGGCCGGCCAGCCGTACCTGCAACGCCTCCGGTTGCAGCTTGGCGCCGTGACACGCCGGGCACTCCTGCGCGCTCTGGTACTGCCGCAGGAAGACGCGGATGTACTGCTTGTAGCGCTTCTCCTCGAGCGCGCGCAGAAAGGGCACCATGCCCACGTAGCCGCCGCGCCCCTTCTCGCGGGCGTGCAGCAGCCGCTCGCGCTGCGCGGCGGGCAGCGCGCTCCACGGCGCATCCAGCGAGATCCCCTCGCGGCGCGCGAACTCGGCCAGCGTGCGCCGCTTGTTCTCGTAGCGCGGCTTGGTCCACGGGTCCAGCGCGCCGTCGCGCAGCGAGCGCGACGCGTACGGCACGATGAGCGCCTCGTCGTACTCCAGCACCGCGCCGAAGCCGTTGCAGGTGGGGCAGGCGCCGCGCGGGTTATTGAAGGAGAAGAGCTGCGGGGTGGGCAGCGGCAGCCGCGTGCCGTCGTCGGGGCACTCGAACCGCTCGGTGAAGTTGAGACGCGTCACCGGCTGGCCGTCGAAGGGCGACGGCACCGCGTCCGCGAGCAGGACGACGCAATCGCCATCACCCTCGGTGAACGCCGTGGCCACCGCCTCCGTGAGGCGGCCACGCGCCTCCGCGCCCACCGACAGGCGGTCCACCACCACGAGCAGCTCGGCGGCCCGCGTGACGTCCACCCCTTCGAGCAGCAGGTCGTCCAGGTGGGCCACCCGCCCGTCCACGGAGAGCCGCAGAAAGCCCTGCGCGCGCAGATTCTCCACGATCACCGCGTGGGTCACCTTGGCCGACGGGTGGAGCGGGAAGGCCACCGAGAAGCGGGTGCCCTCGGGGAGGGCGAGCACGGTGTCCGTGGTGGACTGCACGGTGTCCGGCCGGAGCTCGCGCCCGCAGACCGGGCAGTAGGTGCGGCCCACCCGCGTCCAGAGCAGGCGCAGGTAGTCGTAGATCTCGGTGGCCGTGCCCACCGTGGAGCGCGAGGTCCGGGTGGGATTCTTCTGCTCGATGGCGACGGCCGGCGAGAGCCCCTCGATGAGGTCCACGTCGGGCTTCTCCATCCGCTCCAGGAACTGCCGGGCGTACGCCGAGAGCGACTCGACGTAGCGCCGCTGCCCCTCGGCGTAGATGGTGTCGAAGGCGAGCGTCGACTTCCCGGAGCCCGACGGCCCGGTGATGACGGTGTAGCTGCGTCGGGGGATGTCGAGGTCGAGGCCCTTGAGGTTGTGCTGTCGGGCCCCACGGATGCGGATGGCGTCCTTCACGTTCGGAATCTAACCGCCAGGAGCCGAAGAAACACCGCATGCGCGGAGGGCGCCGGCAGCGCATCATCGCGCTGCCGGCGCCCTCTCTAGTGGTCCCATGACGGCGGCGCCGGCGCGTGCTAGAGGCGGCGGGCCAGCCGCGCCACGACGAGCACCACCACGGCGCCCGCGGTGGCCACGAGGATCGAGCGCACGTCGAACGAGCCGCTCGTCACCTGCCCCCACCCCAGCCGGGTGCCAACCCAGCCCCCCACGATCGCCCCCAGAATTCCGAGGACGATCGTGACGATGCAGCCCGGTGGATCGCGCCCCGGTACCAGGAACTTCGCCAGGGTCCCCGCGAGGAGCCCCAGCAACGACCAGTAGAGCCAGGGCGCCATTCACGCGCTCCGTTGCTGACGGGATGCGGCCGGGAACTCCGGCGCGCGTTCCGTCAGACGGTACGCGTCCGGGTGGCCAGCCGGTAGATCCAGAGCAGCAGGACGGCGCCGACGACGGCGAGCAGGAGGCTCCAGAACGAGAAGCCGGTGAGTCCGCCCGCACCGATGAGTGATCCGACCCAGCCGCCCAGCAGTGCGCCCACGATGCCGATGATCATCGTGACGATGATGCCGCCGGGGTCCTTGCCCGGCATGATGGCCTTCGCGATGGCGCCGGCGATGAGTCCCAGAACGATCCAGGCGATGATGCCCATGGTGTTCCTCCGATTGGTGGGGGTCTGGTACACCCCTCCCGAGTGCAACCCGCGTACCACATGGGGCATCAGTGGCGGGCGCAGCAAGGGTCGCGCTGACGCCGGCCGCGGCGCGACCGGACTACTCCGCTCCGATCTTCTGGCTACCTTCCGACCGTCATGACCGCTCCCGCGCTCGCCCAGCCCGAGGACGACGTCGTCGGCAAGGCCTACGACGCGCGCCTGGTTCGCCGACTCGGCGGCTACGTGCGCCCGTACCTGGGACTCGTCGCGGGGGCGCTGGCCTGCCTGGTGGGTGAGGGGCTGCTGCAGCTCGTGGGGCCCCTGCTCACGCGCCGGGCCATCGACGTGGCCATCCCGGCCGGCGACGGCCGGCAGATGCTGGAGCTCGCGGGCGTGTTCGCGGTGGCGCTCGTGCTGCAGGCGGCCTGCACCTACGGCGAGACGCTGCTCACCAGCCTGCTCGGCCAGCGCGTGATGCGCGACCTGCGGCGCGACCTGTTCGCCCGGTTGCAGCGGCTCCCCGTGGCCTTCTTCGACCGCACGCCGGTGGGCCGGCTCATCACGCGCGTCACCTCGGACGTGGAGTCGCTCAACGAGCTGTTCACGGCTGGTGTGGTGGCCGGCCTGGGGGATCTGTTCACGCTCCTGGCCATCGGCGTGCTGATGGTGGTGGTGGACTGGCGGTTGGCGCTCGCCGCCTTCGTGGTGATCCCGTTCGTGTGGCTCACCTCGCACCTGTTCCAGCGCCGCGTGCGCACGGCGTACCGCGAGATCCGCGTGCGCCTGGCGCGCATCAACGCGTTCCTGCAGGAGCGGCTCACTGCCATGCGCGTGGTGCAGCTGTTCGGGCGCGAGCGGC
Organism: Gemmatimonadaceae bacterium; assembly: GCA_036266115.1. GTDB lineage: Bacteria > Gemmatimonadota > Gemmatimonadetes > Gemmatimonadales > Gemmatimonadaceae > DATANT01. The sequence goes on from DATANT010000245.1 coordinate 21,674, forward strand.
GCGAGGCCGATCGGTTCGACACCCTGAACCGGGAGCACCTGGACTCGCACCTGCGCTCCATCACCTACTACGCGCTCTACTTTCCCGCCATCGAGGTGCTCACGTCGGTGGCGCTGGCCAGCCTGATCGTGGCCGCCGCCACGCGCGTGGAGGCGGGCGTGCTCACGGTGGGCACGGTGGCGGCGTTCCTCCAGCTCGTGCGGCGCTTCTTCCAGCCGCTGCAGGACCTCGCGGACAAGTACAACACGCTGCAACAGGCCATGGCGGCCGCCGAGCGCATCTTCGGGCTGCTGGACGACGAGGGGGCAGGGGACCGCGAGCGGGAGGCGCGGAGCGCCGATGGCGCCGTGGTCGCGCACCGCGGTGGCGCGGGCGCTCCGCCTGCCTCCGACGCCGCGCCGCACGTCGTCCGGCGCAGCGGGCCGCGGCCCCCGTCGTCGGCGGGTGTGACCATCGAGTTCGAGGACGTCTGGTTCGCCTACGACCAGGCGCACCAGGGGCGCGGCGCGGCAGAGCCCGGGGAGCCGGAGTGGGTGTTGCGCGGGGTGAGCTTCGTCGCCCGGCCGGGGGAGACCATCGCGCTGGTGGGCCACACCGGGGCGGGCAAGACCACCGTGGTCAACCTGCTCCTGCGCTTCTACGATCCTCAGCGGGGCCGCGTGCTGCTGGACGGCCGCGACATCCGCACGATGCCGGTACACGAGCTACGTGAGCGCATCGGCTACGTGCAGCAGGACATCTTCCTGTTCGCCGCGGACGTGACCACCAACATCCGCCTCTCCGCGCCCCTGTCCGAGGCGCAGGTGGAGGCGGCAGCGCGGCGCGTCGGCGCCGACCGCGTGATCCGGCGCCTTCCGCAGGGCTACGCCCAGGTGCTCGGCGAGCGGGGGGCGTCGCTCTCGGTGGGGGAGCGGCAGCTGCTGTCGTTCGCGCGGGCCATCGCCGCCGATCCGGCGCTGCTGCTGCTGGACGAGGCGACGAGCGCCGTGGACAGCGAGTTGGAGGCCGAGATCCAGCGGGCGCTCGAGGTGCTCATGCGCGGCCGGACGACGGTGGCCGTGGCGCACCGCCTGAGCACGATCACCAGCGCGACGGAGATCCTGGTGATGCACCACGGGCAGATCCGGGAGCGGGGCACGCATCAGGAGCTGCTCGCGCGCGGCGGCCTGTACGATCGCCTCTATCGTCTCCAGGTGGGGGTGCTCGAGGGCGCCGAGCGGGCCGCGGGATGACGGCGAGTCACCCTCGGGCCGGCTGGACGACGGCATGGGGTGACCGCGCCAGGCCACCTGCCGCTTGCCAGCCAATTTGGCCTACCCTAGTTTCTGGCTCACGGCCGCTCAGCATTCACCCCGCGTCTGCGCCGCTGGACGCGCCGGGCCGTGAGCGGCTTGGACCGCGCGGCCGGCTCCGGCCTCTTCCTCCGCCTGTCGGCGCCGCTGCCGACGGGACTCACCAGGGTCGCTAGTGCATCTCTCCGTGGGCGCTCGCTCGGACGTTGGCATGATCCGGGCAGGGAACGAGGACAGCTTCGCAGCAGATACGAACGGGACGCGCGGCATATTCATCGTCGCCGATGGAATGGGCGGGCACGCCGCGGGTGAGGTGGCGAGCGAGATGGCCGTGCAGATCCTCACGCGCGAGCTGCTGGACCACGACGAGCCGGACGGCGAGTTGCCGGGCCGGTTGGCGGAGGCCGTGCGCCAGGCCAACCGGGCCATCTACCACCGCACGATGGCCGAGGTGGAGAAGCAGGGCATGGGCACCACGGCCTCGGTGCTGCTGCTCTTCGGCAACCGGTACCTGATTGGCCAGGTGGGTGATTCGCGCGTGTACCTGCTGCGCGACGGCGTGCTGCGCCAGCTCACCAAGGACCACTCCTACGTGCAGGAGCAGGTGGACGCCGGCCTGCTGACGCTGGAGCAGGCGCGCTACCACCCGTACAGCAACGTGATCACGCGGTGCGTGGGGGCGAGCGAGCGGGTGGAGCCGGACATCTACGAGGGGGAGCTGCAGCCGGGCGACCTCTTCCTCGTGGCCTCCGACGGGCTCACCGGCATGGTGGACGACCGGCGCCTGCAGCAGCTCCTGACGTCGCGCGCCGCGCCGGCCCGCCAGGTGGATGCGCTCATCGCGGAGGCCAATGGCCGCGGCGGGTTGGACAACATCACGGCGATCGTGGTGCAGGTGAGCAGCCTGGGGGAGACGCCGGTGTCCTCGACGCCGGTACCGTCGCGGGCGACCGGCTGAGCGTGGCCGACGAGACCGTCGGGTCGCTGGCGCGCCTCTATCTGGGGAACATCCTGTTCGCGCTGGAGCGCACGGCGATGAGCCTGGATGGCGAGGGGAAGCCGGCCGATGCCGGCTTCTACCGGGGAATCGCGCGAGAGCTGGCGGAGGCGCACGGTCGGGCTCTGCGAGCGGCAAGCGGCGAGGGGTCCGGGCCCGGGGGCGACGCCCGCTAGGCCGGGCTCGGTCTCCGGTCTCCGGGGCTGTCAGGGCTCCCAGCGCCGGCGACACGGGGGACTCGACCGTGGCGGTCCGCGGATGGTGCCGCGCCCACCGCGTCCGCGCGGTCATCGTCGAGCGCGACGGCCAGCGCGAGCGGCGGGCGCACCGCCCCGGCCGGAAGCCGCACCTCGACCGCGAGCAGTACCGGGCGCGCCACATCGTGGAGCGGGTGATCGGGTGGCTGAAGAACCTGCGCCAAATCGCCTGCCGGGCCGAGCAGCTGGCGGTGCGCTGCGCCGGGACGGTCACTCTTGCCCTGATCGCACGCACCGCCGGCGGTTTGTCGGACGTCGGCAAGGGCTGGGCTGGTTTTCGGGACGGCGGTAGGTTCGTCCCGCTCTGCCCGTACGCACGCTTCCGGTGACCGATGAGTTCTGGTCTCTCGCCCGGTCGGAGAGGGAGTACCCTCGCGGGCGCTGGGCGGGCCGGGCGCAGCGCCGCCACCGCGCGGCGCCACGCGGGCGCCTCAACGCGGTCGCCCCTTTGGACCTCCACCCGACGCCTCCGATATGCGACCCCTTCGGTATTCCATCAA
>DATANT010000246.1:0-4077 GCA_036266115.1 Gemmatimonadaceae bacterium
CACGTACACCAGCCACTGCGGCGGCAGGTCGGCGTTGCCGCCGCGCGCGTGACACACGCCGGCCACCCAGGCGCCGCTCTCCGGCGCGGTCATGGCGAAGTCGGCGTAGCCGCCCATGTCCAGCTCCATGGGGCGCCAGCCGATCACGTCGGCGTAGAAGTCGCGCACCGCGCCGGCGTCGGGCACGGTGAGGTCCAACCCGGCGAGGGTACCGGCCGGCTGCTTGCGTGGATCGCTCATGAGTGGATCGCCCGGTAGTGGCGGGTGGAAAGGCACATCCACGCCCGCGGACGGGCGCACGCCGTCAGGGGGTCAGCCGTCCACCCGGTTCATGCTGCGCTCCGCCGAGAACCCGTCCGGGTAGCGGCGGCGCAGCTTCTCGATGTTGCGCGCGCCCACCTCGCCCAGATCCACGTCCAGCGCGGTGGCCATGGCCGCCACGTACCAGAGGCAGTCGCCCAGCTCCTTCACCATGGCGTCGCGGTCCAGCGGGTGGCTGTGGAAGAGATGCTTCTTCAGCATGTCGGCCACCTCGCCCGCCTCACCGCTCAGGCCGAGGGCGGCGTTGGAGAGCTGCATCTCCTGCGGGCGGTCGCCCAGCGTGCGGCGGGCAAGGGCCTGGTACTCGTCGAGGGTCATCGGGCCGGGGCATGGGGTGCGCGATTCGAGCTGGCGGCCGGATGATCGTCGCCGCGCGGAAGCGTGGCAAGGGTTCGGGGGCTTCCCGCGGCGCCGGATTCGCCGCTCGCCCCGGAGTCCGCTCGCGTCGATTGCGAGCGGCGGCGCCGCGCCGTCGACTCCCCGGAACGCCGAACCCACCCGGCGCCACACCCGGCGCCGAGTGGCGGCGGCGGCAGGATCACCACGAGCACGGACCATGGATCGCGCCACTCGCCGAGCGCACCGATGGTGGTGCCGGCTGGCACCGCCGCGCCGGCGCTCTCGCTTCAACGTTCCGACGCGGGGTTGACCCCGAGGTCGCTACGAGGTGCAAGTTACACGACACCCAGGCGCGAGCTCCCACGTTCCGACGCCTGCGGCCGCCGGGCCCGGCTTCGGGCCCACCCCGTCCAGAGGAGAGTCCTCGTGATCACCGATCTCAGCGTCCAGTCGGACGCGTGCTGCTGCGACCGCCCCTGCTGCACGTGCTGCTGCGAGGGCGGCCCGTGCTGCGGCGCGTGCTGCGGCGATTGACCGCTGTGCGCCGCACGTCGTTGGGAGGGTGGGCCGCCCCCGAGGCGGTCCACCCTTCGTTCAGGATCCAGATGGCCGGCCTGGTCGTCTCGCTCGCCGCGCTGACTCTGCTGGCGCTACCGGCGGGAGCGCAGCAGCCCACGCCGCCCGCAGCCGTTGGCGCCCTCGACTCGGCCGCCTCGCTCCGCGTGCGCGTCACGCGCGACTCTGCAGCCGGGCCGCCCGTCGACGCCGTCGTCGTGCGCAGCGGCCGTGTGGGCGTACAGACCGACGCTCAGGGTGAAGTCACCCTCCGGCTCCCGCCGGGCTCGCACACCGTGATTGCGGCCAAGCTCGGCCTCCGGCCAGACAGTGTCGCGGTGACCCTGCGCGTCGGGGGCGACACCGCGATTGCCCTCGTCCTCGTCGAACAGGCAGCGGAGCTCGAGGGCGTGGTGGTGAGCGCGACCCGCAGCGAGCGCCGCGTGGAGGACACGCCGCTGCGGGTCGAGGTGATCGACGAGGAGGAGATCGCCGAGAAGGTGGCGATGACACCAGGCGACATCTCGATGATGCTCGCCGAGACCGGTGGGCTGCGTGTGCAGGCGACCAACCCCTCGCTCGGCGGCGCCAACGTGCGCGTGCAGGGGCTCCGCGGCCGCTACTCGCTCATCCTCGCTGACGGGCTGCCGCTCTACGGGCAGGCGGGCGGTCTCGGACTGCTCCAGATCCCGCCGGTGGACCTCGGGAGCGTGGAGGTCATCAAGGGGACGGCGTCGGCGCTCTACGGCAGCTCGGCCCTGGGCGGCGTGATCAACCTGGTGAGCCGCCGGCCGGGCGAGGAGCGCGAGGGCACGGCGCTCATCAACCAGACCTCGCGGGGCGGCACCGACGGTGTGGCCTTCCTCGCCGGCCCCGTGTCGCCGCGCTGGAGCTACACGCTGCTCGCCGGCGCGCACCGGCAGGCGCAGAACGACCTCGACGACGATGGCTGGACCGACATGCCCGGCTACGGGCGCGCCGTGGTGCGTCCACGCTTCTACTTCGACGACGGTGCCGGCCGGACGGCGTTCCTGACGGGCGGCTTCACCGCCGAGGAGCGCGACGGCGGTACGCTCGACGATGGCAAGGTGCCAGGCGGTGGGACCTACGCCGAGGCCCTCGACACCCGCCGGGCGGACGTGGGCGGCCTCGCCCGCTGGGTATTCGATGCCGGCGGAACGTTCGGTGGCTCGATCCTGACCCTCCGCGGCTCCGCCATGGAGCAGCGCCACGACCATCGGTTCGGCGCCGTGCGCGAGGACGACCGGCATCGCACGTGGTTCGGCGAGGCGGCCCTCGCGGTCCCGCGCGTCTACGGCGACCGGAGCGTCACGTACATCGTCGGTGCCGCCTTCCAGCAGGATAGCTACCGCAACGCGGACGTGGCGGGCTTCGACTACACGTACGCCACCCCATCGGCGTTCGTCCAGGCGGACGCGGACCCCGCCGCGTGGCTCTCGCTGTCGGCGAGCGCGCGGCTCGACGCCCACAGCGAGTACGGCACGTTCGTGAACCCGCGCCTCTCGGTGCTCCTCCGCCGACCCACTGAGGAAGGGGCGCTCGCCGGGTGGACCACCCGGCTGTCGGCGGGCACCGGCGCGTTCGCGCCCACGCCGCTCACCGAGGAGACCGAGGCAACGGGGCTCGCGCCGCTCGTGCCGCTCGCGGGGCTCGGTGCGGAGCGGGCGAGGAGCGCCTCCCTCGATGTCGGCGGGCCGCTCGAGACCCCGCTCGGCCGGCTCGAAGTGAACGCGACCGCGTTCGGCTCGCGGATCGCGCGCCCACTCCAGGTCTACGACGCGCCGGGCACCACGGTCGACGGGGCCCGCCGCATCGCGCTGCAGAATGCGCCGGAGCCGACGCGCACGTGGGGCGGCGAGCTCCTCGCGCGCCTCGTGCACGAACTGGGCGAGGAGCAGGAGGGTGGCGAGGAGCCGCCGTCGCTGCGCATCACGGGTACCTACACGTACGTGCGCTCCACGGAGTGCGATCCGGATCACTCGGCCGGCGCTGCGTGCGGCCGGCGCGAGGTGCCGCTGACGCCCCGGCACGCCGCGGGCGTGGTGACAACGCTGGAGCAGGAGGGGAAGCGCCGCCTCGGGCTCGAGCTCTATTACACGGGGCGGCAGGCGCTGGAGGACAATCCGTACCGCGACGAGAGCCGGCCCTATCTCGTGGTCGGCCTGCTGGGCGAGCAGGCGTTCGCGACGCGCGCTGGCGTGGCCCGGGTGTTCGTGAACCTGGAGAACCTCACCAACGTGCGACAGACGCGGTACGATCCGCTCCTGCTGCCGAGCCGCGGGTCCGGCGGGCGCTGGACGACGGATGCCTGGACCGAGCTGACGGGGTTCACGGCGAACGCCGGCGTCAGGCTCGGATTCTGATGGGGCCCGGAGCGACGGAGACGTAGCGGCGGCACGACGAGTGCGATGCGGGCGAACGCAGTCACGGCGGTGCGGTGCCGCGTGCCGGGGATGACCTGCGTGCGCGTTGCGGTCGAGATCGACGAGGCATCGCGGATGCCGATGGGTGTGTTCGGTGCCAGCGCGTCGGCCGTCAACGTGGGGGCCGCCGCCGTGCTGGCGTTCTCCTCCGGTGCGTCGGCTGCGTACCCGCCGCCACATCCAGGCCGTGATCCCGCGGCGTCGCGATCATCGGCCCGACGCCGGCCGCCCCGCACCGTTCGACCGCGCGGCGCGCCGGGAGCGCCATCGGGTGGACCGGCTGCCGCGGCGGCGGTCAGCGCCTGCGGAAGACGGCCACGGTGAAGCGCTGCTCGCCGCCCGCCGGGGTGTGGTGCACGTCGCCGAAGCCGCGCGTGAGCGAGAACGCGTCGCCGAGTTCCCGCGCCAGCGCCTCGGG
>DATANT010000247.1:0-9193 GCA_036266115.1 Gemmatimonadaceae bacterium
GTCGAGCCTCTACACCTGGGCGGCGCTGCATCCGGAGCGAGCGGCGCTCGCGCTGGCCGGGCTCACGTTCGCCGCGGCGGGGTTGCGCGCACTGGATCACCCCCGCCGGCATGCTGCCCACACCGAGACGGCACACGGCATTGCGGGCAGCACGACCGTGTCAGCGCTCCCCGAGTCGGCTCCTGGCGGCCCATAGGGGCTCGTGCGCCGCGCGCGGGCCGCGGCGGAGCGTGGTGGAGCACCGTCCCCCGCCCGCACACGGACCGGCGCTCAGGGCATCACGCTCCGCCGAGCACCGCGACGGGCGGCACAGCCGCGCGTAGAGACCGAGGCCGCTCGCGATCAGAGCTTCGGCAGCAGCAGCTGCGTGAGCGCCATCACCTGGCTGCGCAGCGCGCCGGCGTCACCGCGTATCGCCATCACCTGCACGCTCGCCGCCCGCTGTCCCTTCAGCACGCTCACGGTGGCGATGGCAACGCTCTGGGTCTGGCCGCCGATGTAGAACGCCTTGTCGGCCACGCCCGACAGCTCCTCCGCCGAGCCGCGGTACAGCGACTCGAACGCCGTGCGCGACTCCTCGTAGCTAGCCGCGGTCGGGTGGAGCTGCACGATGGCCCCCTTCCCGCTCGCGTCCATCCATGAGCACACCGGCGCGCCGCCGCTCGTGTACGACTCGCCCGTGCTGGTCCCGATTCCGGCCGCGGCACTCACCTCGTCCGCGCTCAGCAGGGCACAGGGATCCAGTGCCGAGGCGGGCGACGTGGAGGGCGCGGCAGCGACGTCGGTCGCCGCGGGGGTGTTTGCGGCAGTCTCACCCGACGAGCAGGCCGGCAGCAGCAGGGGCAGCGCGAGCGCGGCGACGCGAACCAGGCGTCCGCGGCGAACGGCGGGAGCAGCAGGATGCACGACGTAGCTCGAGGAACGAGAGGCGAACGGGTCTGCGCGAGCGCGATAGAGTACGAGCACGACGGGCCGTGGGCAAGCTGGCCGCTCGTGGAGAATGCGGCGCCGCGCGCAGTCGCTGGATCGTCCGTGGTCAACGGCGATAGTCGACCGGGCGCAGCCCGCCATCCTCCCCGGCCACGTTCGTCTCGACGCCGGGCACGACGTCCGTGTTGTGGGCCGACGCACACCGCCAGCCCTCGCTCGTGCGATGCACCACGAACGAGAAGATGTTCGTGCGAGGCTGCGGCCGCCCGACGTTCTCGACTGGCGTCTGTCCCTCGAGGTGCATCCGGGCGTGCACCACCGCGATGGTGTCCGACAGCGGCTTCACGCGCACCATGCCAACCCGCAGCGTCGAGTCGCTGAAGATGCGCGTGAGGCCATACGCATGCGCCTTCCGAATGGCCTCGCGGTCGTGCCACCACAGCCCCACGACGTTCACGAACTCCGCATCCTCGTCGAAGAGCGACGCCAGCGCGTCCGGGTCGCGCGCGTTCCACGCCTCGGCGAAGACGACGGGGATGTGCTCGGGGCGATGGAGGGGCGTGTAGGGCATGCGACGGAACATGTGGACGACCGAGGACGTCTGCCAGCACGGCCGTAACCTGGCGCGCGACCTGGCCGAGCCGTCGTTCACCGCCCGACGCGCGTTCGCGCGGACGGACGCGCGGCTGCTCGCGCTCGAGTTGCCGGCGAGGTCGCGGCCCGAGCGCTCTGCCACGTTCCGAGGCTCGCCCAGGAAGCGCGCGAAGGTGCGGGGGCTCGGGCGCAACCCGTGCAAGGTCCGTCGCCTCGCACCCCAGCGCTGCCGTGGCACGACGGCGTCGCCGGCGTCGCAGGGAAAGCTGGGCCCCGCGAAGCCGTGCCCCAGCTCGCCGCGGATCGTCAGGGCTCGCCGTTCGCCGCCGTCACTCTGAGCATCGACGCCGGGTCCACCGTCACCCCGCCGTAGCGCGTGATCCAGTGCAGGTGCGGCCCCGTCACGCGCCCCGTCGCGCCCACCTTCCCGATGATGTCGCCGCGCTGCACGGTGTCGCCCGGCGCCACGTTCTGCTCGCTCAGGTGCAGGTAGGCGGTGACGATGCCCGCGCCGTGGTCGAGATAGACGACGTTGCCACCGAGAAAGAAGGAGTCCACGAGGCGCACCACGCCGCGATTGGCGGCGCGCACCGGCGCGCCGACGGCGCCCGCGTAGTCGGTGCCCAGGTGGCGCGAGGTGACCGTGCCGTTGAACTCGCGGCCGCGCCCGAAGACGCTCGTCACACGGCTCTCGCGTGGCCGGCGGAAGGGCTCCGTCCACAGTCGCGGCGTGTCGTGCGAACGTCGCGACACCTCCGCCGCCATCGCCGATTCGCGCCGCATGCGCTCGGCGAGCGCGGAGTCCGGCGGCGCCGAGAAGCGCGGGGCGACGCGCAGCCGCTCGAGCGGGTAGTCGGCGGCCGTCAGCACGACCGACGCACCGAGCGAGTCGGTGCGGCCGGCGACGGAGCACGCGACCGCCACGCGCAGCGGCGAGTCGGCGTCGATCGGGGCCGCGGCGAGTGCCTCATGCGCCCCCGCCGCGACGGCGAAGTGCAGCGGCTCGCCGGCTACCCTGCCTCGCAGCTCCGCGCCGGCCGGGGCGCCCTCGACGCGCACCCGGAAGAGCGCGCCCTGGCGCGGGCGCTCGGGCGCGGCGACGAGACGCACACCGGCGCACGGCGACGGCGTGGACGTCTGCCTGGACACCGGCGCGGTGGGCGGCGACGCGAACGTGGGCGGCGCGAGAAGCGTCGACAGGAGCACCGCCGGCGTGGCGGCGGCGAACAACAGGACGGTGACGGGTCTGGTCATCGGGAGTGCGTGCTGGTCTCGGTGCCGCTCGGCGGCGTTCATCGTCCCACAGCCTACACCATAACTCGCGGACCGGCCCCCGATCCGGCGGTCGACCGGACGATGCCTGATGGTCGCCGGCCTTGCGTTGGTGGGCATGCACTTTATTGTACAAAGTACTTCTGCGGCCCTGTGATCACCGGGTTCCCTTCGCGATCCACCTCAGGTTCCGGGTCGACGATACGAATGGACGGTCCACCTGCACACGGAGGTAGTGATGAGGAAGTGGCTGAGACGCATCCGCGGTGCCGTCCTGATGGGCCTGACCTGGGCCGCGGTATGGGCACCCGTTGGTGTGCTGATCGGGATGATCGTGGATCCGGATGGGTCCATGGATGAAATGTGGGTAGCGGTGGGGGCGTACCCCGGCTTCCTTGGCGGTGTGGTCTTCGCCACGGTGCTCGGAATTGCGGGGAGCCGTCGCCGGTTCGATGAGCTGTCGCTTCCCCGATTTGCCGCCTGGGGAGCGATGGCAGGTCTGCTCGTGGGCGCGCTTCCGTTTGCTGTGGGGGAGTCGTCCGCCGAGCTCCCGGTGTGGCTGCTGGGTGTCGTAGTGATCGGTTCCATCACTCTACTGAGCGCAGCCTCGGCCGCCGGCTCGCTGGCGCTGGCCAGAATGGCGGAGAAGCGAGAGCCGGCGCTGCGCGGAGCCCGTAGGCCCAAGTCTTTCGCCGCCTCGGGCGCGGCGAAGTCGACGCTCTCCACGACCCACAGGGCTCCGTAAACCATCGAGGCCGACTACTTGTGCTGCTTGTCTCTGTGTTGTGAGGTGTTTCTCGGCCCTCCCCGTCGGGGACTGGAGCGCCCAGCCCGCCGACCGCGTCCCCGCATGCGGCAGCGCCCCCCCCCCGCGTCATGAGTGCGCCGCACTTCCCTGCCAGGAAACGTCCCCTCCGCTGATTCGTACTACCCGCATGGCGCAGCCCTCCGACGAATTCCTCGAGCTCCAGGCGGCCCTCGCCGGCGAGTATTCCCTCCAACGCGAGCTCGGCCGCGGTGGCATGGGCATCGTCTACCTCGCGCGCGACGTGCAGCTCGACCGCGACGTCGCCATCAAGGTGCTCCCGTCGCACCTCGCACGCGCCGAGTCGCGCGAACGATTCCTCCGCGAGGCGCGCACGGCCGCCGGGCTGTCCCACCCGCACATCGTGCCCATTCATCGCGTCGGCGAGGCGGGCGGCTTCGTCTTCTTCGTCATGAGCTACGTGGAGGGCGAGACGCTCGGCGAGCGGCTCCGCACGCGCGGCCCCCTCCCGCCGGCCGACGCCGCGCGCGTGCTGCGCGAGGTCGCCTGGGCGCTCGCCTACGCGCACGGCCGCGGCATCGTCCATCGGGACGTCAAGCCGGACAACATCCTGCTGGAGGCCGGCACCGGCCGCGCGCTCGTCACCGACTTCGGCATCGCCCACGGCGGTGCGAGCCCAGGCCCCGTGAGCGACTCGGGGAAGATCATGGGGACCGCGAACTTCATGAGCCCGGAGCAGGCCGCGGGCGGGCCCCTGGACGGGCGCAGCGACATGTACGGGCTCGGCGTGGTCGGCTACCTCGCCGTGAGCGGTCGGCTGCCCTTCGAGGAACCGAACCTCCCGGCGCTCCTCGTCCGCCAGGCCACCGCGGCGCCCGCCAGCGTGCTGCGCGCGGCTCCCGGACTTCCCCCCGCGCTGGGCGCCGCGATCGACCGGTGCCTCGCGCGCGACCCCGCCGGCCGCTTCCCGGATGGCGAGGCGCTGGCCGCGGCCCTCGCCCCCACGCCCGACGCGCGGCCCGCGCTACCGCCCACGCTGCGCGCCTGGCTCGGCGCACGGAACCCGCTCCTCGTTCCCTACATGGGGTGGTCCGGAGCGTTCGGCACCCTCACGCTCGCGAATCTCATCGCCTGGGTGACCGGCAACCGGCCCGATGGGCCCGCGGACATCGTGCTGCTCGCCGCGATCACCTCGTTGCCGCTCTTTCCGATCGTCGGCTTCCACCTCTACCAGGCGCGCCGGCAGTTCCGGGCCGGCCACACCCTCGCCGACCTGCGCTCGGCGCTCGAGATCGCGCGGCGCGAGCGAGCCGAGACCGAGGCGCTCACCCACGAGGACGAGGAGGCGCCCGGCCACCGTCTGCTGCGACTCGGCACGGTCGCCGCGGCGACCTGGCTCGCCGTGACCGTCGGGCTGCTCCTGCAGGGGACGATCCACGAGAACCGGACCGGCCTCGTGTGGATCTTCGGGCCCGTGCTCACCACGATGCTGCTGGGGGCGGTGAGCAACGCGCTCGACGTGCAGTTCATTCCCGCCAGGATTCGCGACTGGTGGCAGACGGGGATCCGCGATCGCCTCTGGAACAGCCGCGCCGGGGAGTGGCTCGCGCGGCGGCTCGGCGCCCCGGAGCGGTCGCGTGCGGTGGGCGGCGGGGTGTTCCGCGCCACCGAAGCCGCCCTCGGCGTCGCCGCCTCCGAGCTCTTCGCCGCGTTGCCGAAGGCGTACCGCGAGCAGCTGCTCGAGCTGCCGGCCACCGTCGCCGCGCTCGAGGCCCGCGCCGCGGAAGCGCGCGCGGAGATCGACGTGATCGCGGCACTCGCCCCCGCCGGCTCGGGCGACGCCGACGTGCTCGCGGCGAGGCGCACCGCGGCTGCGGCGCGCCTCGCGGACAGCGTCGCCGCGCTGGAAGGCATCCGGCTCGACCTCCTGCGCCTACATGCCGGCGCGGGCGACCTGGCGCCGCTCACGACGCTGATCGACGAGGCGCGCCTGCTCGGCGAGGACGTGAGCCGGCTGGCCGATGCCCAACGCGAGGTGGACGCCGCGATCGCGCGGCGCCCGCTCGGCCCGGGACGGATCCCGACGCCAGGGTGAGGCCAGCCACCGACGTGAGGGACACGTGACCGCATTCTCGCCGAACTCGATCACGCAGAAATACCTCGAGCGGCGCGGGTCATTCGGGCGTTGACCCGAAGTGGAGCCCGAATGGCGTGTCCCTCCGTTCGCTTCGTCACGGCGTTCGCGGTGTCTGCCTCGCGTGGATGACGCCGGTGGAGCGAAGTACATTCACCCCGTGTCTACCTCCGAACGCCGAGAGCCCTCGCCGCCGGCCGGCGTCCTCCAGTACGAGCTGCCCGACGACTGGCAGGTGCTCGCCGGCCGCACCGACGCGGCGAACGACTATGTGAGCATCCGGCTCGCGAAGCCACGCGACCGCTGGTTCCACGTGCGCGGCATGCCCGGCGCGCACGTGGTGTTGCGTGTCCCCCCGGAGCGGGAGCCCGACCGCGCCACCCTCGAACGCGCGGCGGGGCTCGCAGCGTATCACAGCAAGGCGCGCACGGGCGGCACCGTCCCGGTCTCGATGACGGAGGGACGACACGTCTCGAAGCCCCGCGGGGCGAAGCCCGGCACGGTGGAGATCCGGAAGGAGACGGTGCTCAAGGTGCGACCGCCGTCGGACGCGGAGGTGGCGGCGATGCGACGCGGCAGCGCCTGACCACGCCGTGACGCCGCCGGCGCACGGCGAAACGCGGCAGGCCAGGACGCGTAGGAGGGTGTTCACCGCGAAATCCCCGAATAGAGGCCACGCCCGTGCACCGTCGCTCACGAATCGCCGCCCATACCGCCCTCGCCCTCGGTGTCAGCATCGCGCGCTCCGCCCAAGCTCGGGGCTCCGTGCCCGTCGCCCCGGCGGACACCATCCGCATCGCCCGGGTCGTCACCGGCCTGCGGCCGACCGTCGAGGTCACCAACCGCGCGCCGTGGGCCGGTAAGACCGGGGCCGTGGTCGAGCTCTAATCTCGACCGGCCTCGACCTCGGCGACGAGCGGCCGGATCACCGCGCGCCGCGCATCCACTCGAGGAACGTCGCGAGGGCGCGAACGAGGGGCGCGCGTCAGCGCAGGTAGCCTTCCGTCAGGGCCACCCAGTACGCGGCGCCCTTCGGCAGGATGCCCTGGTCGAGAACGAACTGCGGGTGATGCACCATCGGCGTGTCACCGTTGCCGATGAAGCAGTACGTGCCCTTCTTCTCCTGCAGCATGAAGGCGAAGTCCTCCGATCCCAGAAATGTTGGACCGGGATAGATCACGTCCTCCTCGCCGAAGGCGTCCCGCGCGATCTCGGCCGCCCGTCGCGTCTCCTCCTCGTCGTTGACGAGGACCGCGCCCGGCACGCCCTCGCGGATCTCGTAGGTGCAGCCATACCCCTCGGCCTGCGTCCGGGTGAGCTCGCGGACCTTGTTGAGCACCAGCTCGCGATCGGCGGGCGTCTTGGTGCGGATGGACAGGCGCAGGATCGCGGACTGCGCGATGACGTTGCCCGCGTTGCCCGACTGGAAGGCGCCGACCGTCACCACCGCGCTGTTGTGCGGCGAGACATTGCGCGACACGATCGTCTGGAGTGCCATCACCAGCGAGGAGCCGGTGACCACCGGGTCGATGCTCAGTTCTGGCATCGAGCCGTGTCCGCCCTTGCCCGTCAGCTCGATCTCCCAGTTGTCGACCGCCGCCATGACATCGCCATGCGCGAAGTACAGCTTGCCCCGCTCGAGCCCGGGCATATTGTGCATGCCGAAGACGGCGTCCACGGGGAAGCGGTCGAACAACCCGTCGCTGATCATGGCCGGACCGCCCGCCATCGTCTCCTCGGCCGGCTGGAATATCAGCCGCACCGTCCCATCGAAGTTCTTCGTTCTGGCGAGGTACTTACCCGCGGCCAGGAGCATGGTGGTGTGCCCGTCATGGCCACACAGGTGCGCGACGCCCTCGACCTCGCTCTTGTAGTCGAGGTCGTTGACCTCCTGGATCGGCAGCGCGTCGAAGTCCGCGCGCAACCCGATGGCCTTGCCGCTGTCCCCGACCGTCATCGAGGCGACTATGCCATTCTTGCCGATGCCCGTCTCGACCTCGTAGCCCCACGGCCCGACGACGTCCGCGGTGTATCTGGCGGTTTCCTGCTCCTGCATCGAGAGCTCGGGGTTGCGATGCAGGTGCTCGAACCACGCCTTCGTCTGGGCTTGGTCCGCTTGCAGCGCCTCGAGGATCGTACTCATGGAAAGGCCCCCTGTCGTGTGTACGGATGGCGTGATGGTCCGCTAGCGCCGCCCCGCGGCGGGATCGTTGGTGGCCACCTGGGCCTCGGTCACGAGCTCTTCCTCGCTGCGCTTCCGCGTCGGAATCGTCACCATGATCGAGATGATCGCCGCCACCACCATCAGCAGGTTGATCGCCAGCGCGACGAACGCCGCCTGGCGCACAGCGAGGTTGTCCTGCCGGCCGAGATAGGTGATCACACCCTCGATCCACTGGACCGAGCGGTTGCTGCCGCTCAGCGCCGTGAAGGCCGTCGCCGAGATCGCGACCCCGAACGATGCGCCCAATGACGAAGCCATCTTGTAGATGCCGGCCCCGCTACCCGCCTGCGCATCGGGCAGGGCGGAGAGCGCCGCATCCGTGGACGGCGTTGCGTAGAACGCGAGGCCGAGACCGAACAACGTGAAGCCCACGACGGCGAGGACCTTGTAGGTGTCGAGCATCAGGTTGGTGGGCATCAGGCAGGCGATGGCGGCGCCAACGATCAGGGATCCCCAGATCATCGGCCGGCGTGGCCCGAAGCGCTGCAGCAGCTTCTCACCGACACGGATGAACGCCACGATGGCGATGGCATAGCCGATCGTCAGGAAGCCGGCCTCCTGCGCCGTCATATTGCCGCCGATCTGCACCAACATCATCGCCACGATCAGGATGCCGGCGGTCGCGTTGAGCAGGAAGTTCGAGATCGTGGCGCCGGTGTAGGTCATGTTCCGGAACAGCTTGAAGTCGACGAAGCCGTTCGGGTTGTTGGATTCGATCCGGAAGAACAGGACCGCGAAGATGATGCTGGCCGCGAGCAGGCCCAGCGTCGGCAGGCTGGTCCACCCCATGGTCCCGCCCTGGGTGGCGAATACCTGGAGCGCGACCATCATGACCATGAACGTCAGGACGCCCGCCGTGTCGAACTTGTAAGCCCCCGTCGTCTCGGCCTTGCTCTCGGGCGTGCCCGCCACCATGAGCATGCCGAGCAGGGAGATCGCCGCGGCCGCGAAGAAGATCCAGCGCCAGCCGACGTTCTCGGCCATCAGGCCGCCGAACAGGGCGGCGAAGCCGGAACCGCCCCAGGAGCCAATGGACCAGAGCGAGATCGCCCGCTGGCGTGCGGCCCCGTGCCAGTACGCCTTCACGAGGGCGAGGCTGGCCGACATGATGAACGCGCCGGACAGCCCCTGCAGGATGCGGCCGAGCATCAGGAAGACCGAGGCGAGGCGGCCGGACGGCGCCAACCCGACCAGCAGCGAGCCGATGATGCTGAGGACAAAGCCGATCTGCACCATCTTCACTCGGCCGAAGCGGTCCGCCAGGCTGCCGATG
>DATANT010000248.1:0-1505 GCA_036266115.1 Gemmatimonadaceae bacterium
CCGCCGAGGGGTGATGGCGGGGGCCGGGATGGCGACGCCGGCCCAGGCACAACCTTGCGAGATTCCCGGGTGAGGTCGTAATTGGGGGCTCGGCTGCCCCGTCTCGGCCCACCCAGCCACTCTCCATGTCCTCGGCAGTGCGCACGTGCCCGTCGTGCCAGACCTCGCTGCCCGCAGAGGCGCAGTTCTGCCTGCACTGCGGCGTGGCCACCCCCACCGACCCGGGGGTGCCGCCGCGCACCGCGACCACCGGTGTGGTGGAGGTGGCGCAGGTGCGCCGTGCGCTGGCCGAGCATTACCGCATCGAGCGCGTGCTGGGCGAGGGCGGCATGGCCACCGTGTACCTGGCCGAGGACCTGAAGCACCGTCGCAAGGTCGCGGTGAAGGTGATGCGCCCCGAGCTCGTGGCCACGCTCGGCGCCGAACGGTTCCTGCGCGAGATCGAGATCGCGGCGCAGCTCAACCATCCGAACATCCTGCCCGTCCACGACTCGGGCTCCGCCAACGGCATCCTGTTTTATGTCATGCCGTGCGTGGAAGGCGAGACGATCCGCGAGCGCATCCAGCGCGAGACGCAGCTGGGCATGGTGGAGGCCGTGCGGCTGGCCCGCGAGATTGCCGAGGCGCTGGCATACGCGCACGAGCGCGGCATCGTCCACCGCGACATCAAGCCGGCCAACATCCTGCTGAACGCGGGCCACGCGCTGGTCGCCGACTTCGGCATCGCGCGGGCGGTGGGCGGGCAGGGCCAGGCGCTCACCCAGACCGGCCTCGCCGTCGGCACGCCGCAGTACATGGCGCCCGAGCAGTGCTCGGGCGACCGCGAGGTGGACGGACGCGCGGACGTCTACGCCGTGGGCGCGATGCTCTACGAGATGCTGGCCGGCGAGGCGCCGTTCACCGGGCCCACCGCGCGCGCGATCATCACCCGCAGCCTCACCGAGTCCCCGCGGCCGCTGAGCGGCGCCCGCGCCGGCATCGCGCCCGCGGTGGAGGCGGTGGTCGCGCGGGCGATGGCCAAGGCTCCCGCGGACCGGTATCAGACCGCGGGCGCGCTGGCCGAGGCGCTCGACCACGCGCTGGACGCCACGCGCGACGGGGATCGGAGCGCCGAGCGCGGCGCGCCGCGAGCGGTGGCGACCGGCCCTGGCCCCTCGCCGGCACAGGTGTGGGGGCTGTTCGGCGTTGGCGGAGCCGGCATGCTGACGCTGGTCTACGCGCTGCTCGCGCGCTGGGGGCTGCCGTTCTGGACCTTCGGCTTCGCCGTCGCCCTGCTGGCGATCGGCGCGACGGTGCTCGTCGCCACCGGCCGCATGGAGGCGCGGCGGCGAGCGGGAACGCCCACCCCCGGGCTCGGACGCTGGCTCACCTGGCGGAACGCGGCACTCGGGGGCGGGGCGGCGGTCCTGCTCTGGGCCACGGTCGCGACGGGGCTGGCGCTGCAGGGCCCGCAGAGCCCGCGCGGCGAGGGGATCGTCCGCATGGCGGTGCTGCCGTTCGAGAAT
>DATANT010000249.1:0-9649 GCA_036266115.1 Gemmatimonadaceae bacterium
CTTGTCGATCTGATCGAAGGCGATCTTGTTGGCCAGCCCCTGCACCGCCTGGATGGCCGTGATCGCCGCCGTCAGCGTCGTCTTCCCGTGATCGACGTGGCCGATCGTCCCGACGTTCACGTGCGGCTTCGTCCGCTCGAACTTGGCCTTGCCCATGATGACCTGATCCTGAGTGCGAAGGGTGGTGGCCCGACGAAAGGTGAGATAGCCGGGGCCCGTCGCCTGACGGGCGTCCCGGCCTCTCACCTTCGTCCGTGTAGAGAGCTCGCGATCGGGATTGAACCGATGACCTCACCCTTACCAAGGGTGTGCTCTGCCAACTGAGCTACGCGAGCGAGATCCTGCATCTGTCCTGCCCTACCCTGCCGCGCCCTGCCACCGTCCGGCGCGTCCAACCCGTGACCGCCCGCGCGGTCCCGACGTCCTGTACCCGAGAGCGGGAGACGGGGCTCGAACCCGCGACATCAAGCTTGGAAGGCTTGCGCTCTACCAGCTGAGCTACTCCCGCGTTGCGATCCCGCGAGGAATCGCGGCCCTGCCCGGTCCGGCAAGCCTGCTCCGCCGAAGTGGTGGGGGAAGGATTCGAACCTTCGAAGGCTTGCGCCGTCAGATTTACAGTCTGATCCCGTTGGCCACTTGGGTACCCCACCCAACCCGCGCCAGCGCCGAAACGCCTTCCTCCGTCAGCCGCTCGCCGTCGCCCCCACCAGAGCTGACGGCGAGAATCGAACTCGCAACCGCCCGATTACAAATCGGGTGCTCTGCCAATTGAGCTACGTCAGCAACCGACGTGTTTTGCGCGAGACACATAGAATAGTGAGCACCAGGCGGAGTGTCAACGGGCATACCGCGACTGGTGCGGCCCGCGCGCCACCGCCGCGCGCTCGGCAGCCACGATCGGCTCACCGCACCAGCCGCCAGCGCGCGCCCCCCGGGGTGTCCTTGAGCTCCACCCCCCGCGCCTCCAGCTCCGCGCGGATGGCGTCCGAGCTCGCGAAATCCCGCCGCGCCCGCGCCGCCTGACGCTCGGCGATCCGCTCCTCCACCCACGCCACCATGTCCGCCGGCACCGCCACGCCGGTGGCCGAGAGCACCGCCGCCGCCCGCTCCCCGTCTCCCTCGCCAGCCGCCAGGCGGGTGGCGGGGAGCGGCAGCAGATCGAGCACCGCGTTCACCTGCAGGAACCCCTCCCTCGCCCGGCGCACCGCCGCCGCGTCCGCCCCGCCGCGATCCAGCTCCGCGTTGGCGGCGCGCACGAAGTCGAACACCGCGGCCAGCGCCTGCGGCGCGTTCAGGTCGTCGAACAGCGCCGCCCGCGCGCGCTCCACCAGCCGGTCGGCCGCCTCTCCCAGCGCCGCCGTGCCCGCTGTGGCCTCCTGCAGCCGACTCCAGAACTCGGCCAGCCGCAGCGTGGCCTTCATGGAGGCCTCCAGCTGCTCGGGCGTGAAGTTGAGCTGCTGCCGGTAGTGGGTGGAGAACATCACGTGGCGCAGGGCGGCCGCCGATATCGCCTGCGCGCGCAGGTCCGCCACGGTGCTCACGTTGCCCAGTCGCTTGGCCATCTTCGTGCCGTCGGTGAGCAGGAACTCGCCGTGGCACCAGCACCGCGCGAACGGCTTGCCGGTGGCGCCCTCGGACTGCGCGATCTCGTCCTCGTGATGCGGGAAGATGAGGTCCACCCCGCCACAGTGCAGGTCGAGCGTCTCGCCCAGGATGCTCATCGCCATCGCCGAGCACTCCAGGTGCCAGCCCGGCCGGCCGCGCCCCCAGGGTGAGTCCCACGCCGCCCCGGTGGCCTCGTCCTCCGGCTTGGCCGCCTTCCAGAGCGCGAAGTCCTGCGCGTTCTCCTTGGTGTAGTCGTCCTGCGCCACCCGCGCGCCGGCCTTGATCTCGCGCGTGTCCAGCCGCGAGAGCTTGCCGTAGTCCGGAAAGCGGCGGATGGCGAAGTACACCGAGCCGTCCTCCGCCTGGTACGCGAGCCCGCGCTCCTCGAGCCGGGCCACCAGCGCGATCATCTGCGGGATGTACTCGGTGGCGCGCGGGTAGTGCTCGGCCGGCTCGATGCGCAGGTAGTCGCGGTCGGCGGCGAAGATCTCGCTCACCGGGCCCGTGATCTCCCCGATCTGCTTGCCCTCGCGCGCCGCGTCACGGATGATCTTGTCGTCCACGTCCGTGAGGTTCATCACCTGCTCCACCGCCCATCCGCGCAGCCGGAGCGTGCGCCGCAGCAGATCCTCGAACAGAAACGTGCGGAAGTTGCCCAGATGGGCCGGCTTGTACACGGTGGGCCCGCAGGTGTACAGCCGCACGGTGTGGCCGTCGGCTGGCGCGAACGACTCCACCTGTCGCGAGAGCGTGTTGAAGAGCCGGACGTCGTCGGACATGCGCGCGATTCCTGTGGTGGTGAGACGGGACGCGGAAGCTAGGACGCCCCGGGAGAGGGGTCAACGGATGCGCGCGTGAGGGACGCGTGGCCGAGGCGCGCTTCGGCAACCCGGGCCACGCCGTCGCCCGCCGGCCACGGCTCCGCCAGCACCCGCCCGCCCGCGAGGGCCAGCCGGCGGTCCGCGGGCAGCGCGCCGCCGTTCGCCGCGCCCAGCAGCGCGCCACCGCCCCGCTGCGCGGCCAGCGCGCAGGCGCGGCGGAGCGCCTGGCGGGCCGTCGCGCTCCGCACCACCACCGCCGGCACGTCGAGCACGAGCAGCCGGGCGCCGGTCGCCAGCGCGCCGGCCAGCGCGGCACACCACCGCTCCGCCTCGGTGAGGCGCGGCACGGGCCGATCGAGCTCCAGCCCCAGCTCGCAGTCGAGGTCCGCTCGCGCCGCGGCGCGAGCGGCGGCGCTGGCCAGCACGTCGCGCACCGTGAAGCTGGCGTACAGCACCGGCGCGTGGGGCACGAACGCCAGCAGCCCGTCGCGGAGCGCGCGCGCCGCCGGAACGCCGAACGCGCTGGCGCTCCCGCTCCATGGCTGCCGCAGGCCGGCGGCGCAGTGCAGCAGCGTCGTGACGCCGGCGCCGGGGGCGCCGTGCACGAGCAGGTTGGCCCCCGCCGCCACGCGGAGCGACACGTCGCGCAGCACGGGGACGGACGCCGAGCAGCCGACCACCCCGGCGCGGTAACCGGCGTCGAGGTGGAGCAGGTGGACGGCGGCGAGGTGGGCGGGGCCGGCGCGCATCCCGGCACGCTGGACGCCCACGCGAGGCGGTGCGCCATCCTGGTGCCGCCTGGCGGATCGGACGACCGACGGCACCCGGGTGCCGTCGGTCGCCTGCCGGCGATCAGCGAGCGGTGGTCAGCTCGCCCATGCGCGCCCGGTGGAACTTCTCGATGGCGTCCACCACCGGGGACGGATCGAACCGCACCACGTCGGTGGCCGGCAGCCCGGTCTCCTCGGTGGCCGCCTGGATGGCGCGCATCGCCTCGTCCTCGGTGAGGTCGAAGGTGTTGAGCGCGATGGCGATCACCGGCGCCGGCCGCAGCGGCTCCATGGCCAGCTCGTGCAGGCGGATGGTCTGCGTGAGCGAGGGCATGGGCACCCACGGGTTGTTCGTGATGTGCGTGCGCGACGGCTGGCCGCACAGCACGAAGGCATGGGGCAGCGAGCCGTGGATGAGGCCATACGTCACCCCCGAGTAGCCGGGGTGCGCGAGCGAGCCCTGCCCCTCCACGAGCACGAGCTCGGCGTCCTGCGCCGCTTCCAGCGTGAGCCGCTCGGCGGCGCCGGCGATGAAGTCGGCCACCACGGAGTCCACCGCGATGCCGCGCCCTTCGAGCAGGATGCCCGTCTGGCCGGTGGCCGCGAACGCGGTGCGCTGGCCGCGGGCCTCGAGCGCGGCGCGCAGCTGCAGCTGCGTGGTCATCTTGCCGATGTTGCAGTCGGTGCCCACGGTGAGGATCACCGTGGAGTCCACCTCGCGCACGCGGCCGGTGGCCACGTCCAGGTCGTCGGGCGGACGGCGCAGGTCGTGGATGGCCGCGCCCGTGGCGCGCGCATGGGCCACGAACTCCGCGTCGTCGCCCAGGAAGAAGTGCAGCCCGCTCCACACGTCCAGGCCCTGGTCGAGCGCCTGGAGCACGATGGAGCGCCAGCTGGGGGGCAGCTGCCCGCCCTGAGGCGCCGTGCCCAGCAGGAGCGCGTTGGCGCCGTGCGTCATACCGTCGGCGAAGGTGGCCACCACCGGAATGGCGCCGCCGAAGCCGAGCACCTCCTGCGCCGTGCGGCCCGCCTGGGTGGAGTCGAGCACCGCGACCACCCGCTCCGGCGTGTAGCGGATGCAGGCGTTCGCCGTCTTGGAAGTCATCGGGCCGAACTTCGCTTCGGCCAGGGCAAGGAAGCGGTGGGTGGTAGCCATCGGTCTGGAGAGGGGTGTGCGAGCGGATTATGCCGTGCGACGCGCCTGCTCGGCGATGGCGCGTCCGATGATGTCGGGCGTGGGTCCGGGCGGCACGAGCACGCCTCCCGTAGGCACCGGCACGCGCAGCACGAGCGTGCGGCTGCGCGGCGCGCGGCGGAACCCCTGCCCCTCGTAGATGCGGTTGATGAGAATGCGCCGCACCAGCACCATGAGCGCGGCGAGCGCGGGCACCGCCACGAGCAGCCCCGTGCCGCCGAGCAACTTACCGAAGATGAGCACCGCGATGATGGTGAGCACCGGCGGCAGCTCCACGTTCTTCTGCATCACGAGCGGCGCGACGATGTTGCTCTCGATGAAGTGAATGAGCACGCCGAGGCCGATCACGAGCAGCGCGCGCGAGCCGCCATCGGGCCCACCGAGCACGAAGAGCGCCGGGAGCAGCGTGGACACGAGGGTGCCGAAGAACGGCACGATGGCCACCGCGCCGGTGAACACGCCGAACGTGAGCCAGTAGGGCACACCGAGCAGGTAGAGCCCGATGGCGGTGAGCACCGCCAGGATGAGCATCGTGAACAGCTGGCCCACGATCCACCGCCGCAGCGTGTCGCCCAGGTCGCCGAGCACATCGCGCACGAGATCGCGGTGCACGGGGTGGAAGAGCGCGATCACCCACTCGCGATAGACGCCGGGATAGAGCGCCAGGTAGATGCTCATGACGATCACGGAGAACACGCTCACCGCGGCCTCCACGAACGAGATGAGCTTGGGCACCACGTTCTCGAAGTAGCCGCCCACCTGCTCGTAGGCCACCTGCAGCAGCCGGTGGTCGCCCGTTCGCCAGGTGGTGCTCAGCCCCGGAAAGCGGCCGAGGAACCGCTCGATCGCCGTTTCCCAGGTGGTCACGTACTGCGGCAGCACGGCCACGAGCTGCTGCGTCTGGTCCACCACGGGCGGCACGAGCAGCCAGAAGAAGCCCACGATGGCGCCGATCGTGGCGAGCAGCGCCAACGTGAACGCCGCCCGCCGCGGGATTCGCAGGCGGGCGACGAGGAAATCCGTGACCGCGCCCAGATAGAGCGAGATCAGGATGGCGAGGAACAGCAGGATCAGGATGTGTGCGACCGCCCCGAACAGCCAGAGGAACAGGACGGTGAGCACGAGCGCCGCGATGATCGGCCCCGCCCGGAGGCGGGGCCGCTGCGGCACGGCGGCGGCGGTCACGGACGCCGGGGCTCCTCCGGCAGCTCCTCGTGCTCCACCACCACGTCCTCGGTGGCTGCCGGCTGCGCGGCGCCGGCGCCGAGCTGCCGCGAGGACGCTCCACTGTTCCCGGCCGGGAGCATGCCCATCTTCTGCTTGAGCGCGAGCAGCTGGGCGTCGGCGTTGCCGCCACCGGCCACCTGCTCGAGCCGCTTGAACTCGGAGACCAGCCGGTCGCCGCTGAACTCCTCGTCGATCTCGGCGGACGCCTTGATCTGGCGCTCGTTCTGCTCGATGCGCTCCTCCATGCGCGCGAACGCATCGAAGGCCGACTTGTCGGAGAGCGAGCCCATGGTCTCGGAGATGCGCTTCTGGGCCTGCGCCCGCCGCTGCCGGGCGAGGAGCAGGTTCTTCTTGCGCTTCGCCTCCTCGATCTTGTCGTTCAGATCGCGCAGCGAGCCCTTGAGCTTCTCCGTCTCCTGCCGGTGCGCCTGCCAGGTGAGCTCCAACTGCTGCCCGTGCGCCACGTACTCGCCATGGCGCACGAGCGCCTGCTTGGCGAGGTCGTCACGCCCTTCCTGCACCGCGAGCATGGCGCGCTTCTCCCAGTCCTCGGCCTGCCGGTACTCGGCGTCCGCCTGGTCGCGCAGCCGCTTCTCGTCGGCGATGGCGCTGGCGACCTGCTGCTTGGCCTTGGCCAGCTGGTCGCGCATGTCCGCGATGATCTGATTCAGCATCTTCTCGGGATTCTCGGCCGAGGAGATGAGATCGTTGATGTTCGACTTGAGCAGCGTCGAGAGACGGTCGAATAGGCCCATGATTCAGCGATCCTCGCGGTACGTCACCAGCTCGCGAAGATGCGACGCGAGCGCGAGCGTCATGCTCTCGTAGGTGGCCAGGAATTCCTCGAAATCGAGATACGAGAGCTCCAGTGCCTCGGTGAGCACGATGGAGTCGTTCTCGATGCCGTACGAGCCGTGCAGCAGATCCGTGGCGTTGAGCTCGAGCAGGCGGCGGTTGAGCCCCGCGCACCGGCCGTTGTCGCCGGGAATGGCCATCACCTTCACCCGGATCACCACGACGGGCGGGGCGTAGGAGACGACCACGTCGAGGTCGAGCTGGCCGCCGGGCTTGACGATCCAGAGTCCCGGCTCGACCTCGGAGTAGCTGGCGCCGTCGGCGCCGAGCCGGTCGAGATACGATTCGATGTCTTCGCGAGTGACCATACCGCACCTTGGTTGAGGCTGTGATGGTCCTACGGAGTCACCGGCCTTCCGGGTTTCGATCCGGCGCGGGGACGGCGGACGTGCTTCCGTCTCGCACTGTCGGGAAGATAGCGCACCCGCAAGGGGGAGGACAGCAGCCACCGGATGGCGGCCGCGCGGCTCAGCGGCCGCGACGCG
The DNA here is from genome assembly GCA_036266115.1 of Gemmatimonadaceae bacterium. Taxonomy (GTDB): domain Bacteria; phylum Gemmatimonadota; class Gemmatimonadetes; order Gemmatimonadales; family Gemmatimonadaceae; genus DATANT01. Next base: position 6,959 of record DATANT010000249.1, read on the forward strand.
TCCAGATGACGATCGCCCCGCAGCCGCCGCCCATGCGCTGGAACTGGGCCGGCGTGTCCGCGCCGCGGTAGACCTCCATGGCCTCCACGTCGTTCGGGCGCACGAAGGTGTTGGGCGAGATGTCGTCCCCCATCACCGGCGAGCCGTCGATGTAGAGGCTAGGCTTGCAGGAGGCGCTGGAGAGCGACGACGCGCCACGGCTGGACACCACGTCGTAGTCGGTACCGTTCCACACCACGCGCATGCCGGGGATGGTGCGCAGCAGGTCCGTGACCTCCAGCGGATTCCGCTGCTCGATCTGCTCGCGATCCAGGTAGCGGCCCAGCCCCGTCTCGCGCCGCCGCTCGAAGTCGGGCAGCCGGGAGCGCCGTCGCTCGGCGAGCACTTCCACGCTCGGCAGCTCCTGGGCGCGGTCGATGGCCACGGTCAGCTCCGCCGGCTGCCCCGGGCGCAGGTTCACGGCGCGCCGCGACGGCGCGTAGCCGATGGTGCGCACCTCCACCGTCTGCGTGCCGGCGGGCAGCCCACTGAGGCGGAAGGCGCCGGTGGAGTCGGTGCGGGTGGTGGCCGGCGTGCCCAGCACCAGCACGAGCGCCTGCGCGGCGGGCCCGCCGTTGGCCATCCGCACCATGCCGCGCAGCACGGCGGTGCCGGTGCGCAGGGGCGGCACGCCGGACTGGGCATCCGTGGCCACCACCGCGCTGTCGGCCAGACTCATCGCCAGATCCCGTCCCACCACGCGGTGCGTGTCCATCAGGAGCTCCACCAGCCCGGTGGCGGCCGCGCCGCGCTCGCCCTGGAGCAGCACGGCCACATCGGTGGGCACCCCGCACAGGCTGTAGACGCCGCTCGCATTGGTGGTGCCGGTGGCGCTGCGCTCCACGCGGCGGATGCCGCTGGTGCCGATGAGCGTCTCGGACCACGAGGCGCTGACGCTGGTGCCACTCAGCGGCTCGCCGGTCACGGCGTCGCGCACGCTCCCCACCACCAGGCCGAGCGTGGTGTCGGGCTGCACGCCGCAGACGGCGGCGATGACGGAGCTCGCCGAGGGCGTGGCCAGGTCCAGCCGCGTGTCCACGCCGGCCATGACCTGCACCGCACGCACCGGGGCGCCGATGCCGAGTGAATCCAGGGCGGGGTGCGAGAACGTCACCCGGTACTCGCCGGCGGGAAGGCCCTGGATGCGGTAGGCGCCCGTCCGATCGGTGGTCCCGGTGAGCGCCGAGCCCTCCAACCACACCTCGGCGTCGGGCAGCGGGCCGCGGCGTCCCAGGCTGTCCATCACCACGCCGGTGAGGGCACCCACGGCCACCGTGGTGTCGGGGGTAGCCGCCACCTGCGCGGCCAGCGCGCGGGGCGCGGCCGCGAGCGTGGCCGCGAGAAGGAGCGAGGAGAGGAGAGAGGCGCGCATCGTGGCCAAGCTAGGGCTCGGTGAGCCGGCGGGAAAGTGGCGGGGATCGCGCGAGGATCGCGCGTGGAGCGCGCCCACGATGTGCTACCCTGGAGACCCGCTCAGCCGCCCGAGCGCTTGATCTGCACCAGGCGCTCGCGGGCCAGCCGGCGCCCGGTGGGCGTGGCGGCCAGCCCGCCCCCCGCCGTCTCGCGATAGCGCACGTCCATGGAGCGGCCGATCTCGCCCATGGTGTCGATCACCTCGTCCACCGGGATGGCGAACGTCACGCCGGCGAGCGCCATCTCGATGCCGGCCAGTGCGATGGCGGCGCCGGTGGCGTTCCGGAACACGCACGGCAGCTCCACCAGCCCGCCCAGCGGATCGCAGACGAGACCCAGGGTGCCCTGCATGGTGAGCGCGACGGCATGCCCCGCCTGTGACGGCGTGCCGCCCAACATCTCGACGGCTGCCCCGGCGGCCATCCCGGCCGCCGCCCCAGTCTCCGCCTGACATCCGCCCTCCGCTCCGGAGAGCGACGCACGCTCGGCCACCACCGCGCCGATGAGCCCCGCGGTGGCCAGCGCGTCCACGATGCGCTCCTCGGGGATGTCGCGTGCCGCGGCGAGACCGGTGAGCACCGCCGGCAGCACGCCGGCGCCACCGGCGGTGGGCGCGGCGACGATCACGCCCATGGCCGCGTTCACCTCCTGCACGGCGAGCGCGCGCGCCAGGATGTCACGGAAGGGCGTGCCGGCCAGCGGGCCGGCGGGACCATGCGCCATCCGCGCGGCATCGCCGCCCACGAGCCCGGACGCCGAATACAGGTCGCCCACCATTCCCTGCTCCACCGCGCCGCGCATCACCTCCAGCGCGCGCCGCAGCGCGTCGCGAATCTCGGCCACCGCACGTCCCTGGTCGCGCGCCTCGGTGTCGAGCGCCACCTGGGCGAGGGTCGCGCCGCGGGATTCGGCGTCGGCGATGGCGTGCGCAAGTGATTTGTACATGCGAATCTCAGGGCTCGAGGAGACGGCGCGAGCGGCACGGCGCCGTCAGGCGCCGACCTTGTCCAGACGGAATGCCCAGCGCACCCAGGTGAGCGCGCGCAGCTCCTCGCGGACCGCCTCCGACGGCTGATCGTCGATCTCGATCACCATGAAGGCATCGCCGCCCCGCTCCTTCCGGGTGAGGCGGAGCGTGGCGATGTTCAGCTCGTGCTGGGACAGCACGCCGGCGATGCGCGCCACCGAGCCCTTCACGTCCTCGGCCACGAGCACGATGGTGTGGTAGCTGCCGGTCAC
>DATANT010000250.1:0-11279 GCA_036266115.1 Gemmatimonadaceae bacterium
CTGATGCTCCTGCTGCTGGATGCCGACACGCGGGTGGAGCACGTGCGGTGCACGCAGCGCGGCGAGGGGCGCTGCGAGTGGCGGGTGGACTGGCGCGCGGGCACGGCGCGCGGGGCGGCGACGCTCGCCGCGCGGCCGGAGACCGCGGCCGCCGCCGAACGCTGAACCCAGGGCGCGCCGCGGTCGGGCGCGCCGAGGGTCGCGCGCTATATTCTCGTCATGCTCACGGCCGACTCACTTCCGCGCCTCCAGCAGGCGCTCGCCGACGCTGGCCTGGACGGCTGGCTGCTCTACGACTTCCAGCGCGTGAACCCGGTGGCCGGCGGACTGCTGGAGCTGGACGGCATGGTCACCCGCCGCATCTTCGCGTGGATTCCCCGCGACGGCGTGCCGGTGGCCGTCATGCACGCCATCGAACAGCGGGTGTGGCACCGCTGGCCCGAGGCCTGGGGGCGTGAGGTGTACAGCTCGTGGCGCACGCTCGAGGCGCAGCTGGCCACGCTCGTGAGTGGGCGACGCATCGCCATGGAGTACTCGCCGGGCGACGCGGTGCCGTATCTGGACCGGGTGCCGGCCGGGGTGCTGGAGATGGTGCGCGCGGCCGGCGCCGAGGTGGTGACGTCGGCGGACCTGGTGTCGCGATTCTTCGCCGTGTGGACGCCGGAGCAGCTCGCGTCGCACGAGCGCACCGCCGAGACCATCGCGACGATCGCCCGGAACGCCATGCAGCTCGCCGGCGAGCGCGCGCGCTCCGCCACGCCGGTGCACGAGCACGAGCTGCAGCGTTGGATCCTGGACCGGTTCGCCGAGCACGGGCTGGAGACGGACCACGGCCCCAACGTGTCGGTGGGCGCCAACGCCGCCAATCCCCACTACGAGCCCAGCGCCGAGCAGCCCGTGGTCATCGGCCCCGGCGCCATCCTGCTCATCGATCTGTGGGCGAAGGAGCGGGACGGTGGCATGTGGGCGGACCAGACCTGGATGGCGTCGCTGGGTGAGCCGTCGCCGCGCGCGCGAGCCGTGTGGGAGGCGGTGCGCGATGCGCGCGACGCCGCGGTGGCGCTGTTGCGGGAGCGGATCGCGCAGGGCATCGCGGTGCGGGGGGGCGAGGCGGACGATGCCGCGCGCGCGGTGATCGAGGCGCGGGGCTTCGGGCCGTACTTCACGCACCGCACCGGGCATTCCATCGACGCGCGCTCGCTGCATGGCGCGGGCCCGCACCTGGACAACCTGGAGACGCGCGAGGAGCGGCAGCTGCTGCCGGGCGTGGGCTTCTCCGTGGAACCCGGCGTGTACGTGCCGGGCGAGATCGGGATGCGCACCGAGGTGAATGCGTACGTGGCGAATGGGCGCCTGCTCGTGACGCCACGCGACGTGCAGCAGGAGCTGCTCGTCGTCTGAATCGCCGATGACCGCCGGACCACGGCCGCCGATGGCGGCCCGCGGCTCGCCGGCTCGTTCCACCTGACGTCGGAGTCGATCATTCGGATAGTCACACTCGCCCCGCGCCGGCTCGTCGTCGCGCTGGGCGCCGCACTCCTCGCCGCGGGGCTGGCCACCGGCTGCGGCGGCGACGCCGACGGCCTGCGCGCCGCGGCGCGCACGATGCGCGACAGCACGCCGCCGCCGGTGGTGCGCACGCCGTCCACGCCGTACGTGCCCACCACGGTGGTCTCCGACGGCTGGATCGGCGGCACGGTGGTCATCGCCGGCTCGGTGCCACCCGACAGCGCCGTGTACGTCACGCGGGACGCGGCGGTGTGCGGCACGGTGTTCACGCCGCGGACGGTGAATCGCTCCGGCGCCGCGCTCATCGGCGCGGTGGTGTGGCTGGAGGACATCCGCACCGGCAAGCCGCTGCCCATGGCGCGGCGCTATACCGTGGGCACGGAGCGGTGCGCGCTCATACCGCGCGTGCAGGCCGGGCTGGTGGGCGGCACGCTGAACGTGGCGAGTGGCGACCGCGTGGTGAATCAGCTCGTCGTCTCGCGCGGTGACGACGCGCTGGCGCGCGTGCGCCATACCGGCTTCGGGCAGGTGGTGCCGGTGGAGTCCGCGCTCGCCCGGCCGGGGCTGGTGACCATCACGAGCGACGTGCACCCGTGGACGCGCGGCTACCTGCTGGTGTTCGACCATCCGTACTTCGCGGTGACGGGCCTGCGTGGCGGCTACACCATGGAGAACGTCCCGCCGGGCACGTACCGGCTGGTGGCGTGGCACGAGCGGTTCGGGCGGGTGGAGCGCACGGTGGAGGTGGTGGTGGGCGAGCGTACCCCGGTGGAGATCACCATGGGGGTGGTGGCCGGGCCCACGGTGGGCCCGGGCCCGGAGCTCTCGCCGGGGCCCACGGTGCGGCCGGCGCCGTAGCGGCCGCTCGTGGTCGCGCGGCCGTCCCAGCCTGCGGTCATCATGGGTGACACGGAGGCGGACACCATGCATGACACTTGCGCTGTCACGGATATCGGGCCACCTTGAGCTTCGGGCTCCCGCACGGAGCCCGTGGGTGACCCGAGCCGGGAGTGACGGATGGGCGCGAGCGCGCGGGCAGCGCTGGAGATGAAGGTGGCCACCCGGGCGATCGAGTGGGCGCGCGAGGTGCTCGGCCTGAGCAACCTCGAGATCGGCGCGGCCGTCGGAGCCTCGGAGCGCACCGTGATCCGCTGGGCCAACCGGTCGCATCCGCCGTCGCGCGAGCACCGCGAGGGCATCGAGAGGCTGAACGAGCTGCGGCAGCTTCTCGAGACCGTGTTCGGCGGCGACACCGCGGCCGCCCTGGCGTGGCTCCACGAGAGCGTGCCGCTGCTGCGCGGGCGCACCCCCCTCTCGCTCATCGCCCGAGGCAAGGTGGACGACGTGATCGGAGTGCTGGCCGGACTCGAGTCCGGCGCGTTCGCCTGATCCACCGATCCACGCGTGGACATCTTCTCCGGCCTGGTGTGGCGCCACGTTCCGCGTGGCGCCAACGCACTGCACATCGGCTGGATTCTCCGGGCCACCGGACGCTGGAACCGGCGCGGCGTGTACGGCTGCCTCTACACCGCGCTCACCGCCCGGGGCGCGGTGGCCGAGTATCGGCGATATGCCGCTCGCGTGGGGAGCGCGTCGGGGGCGGGCGCGCGGGATCTCGTGTCCATCCGCGTGAATAGACTGGGCCCGGTGCTCGACCTCACGCACGCAGCGACGCGGGCGAGAGTGGGAGTGACCGCGTCCGCGCTCACGGGCGACGGCGCCGACGATCTCACCACCTGCCGTGCCGTGGCCGACTGGGCACGCGCGGAGCGCTACCAGGGGCTGCTCACGCCCTCCGCCGCCGACGTCCGTGCCACGAATCTGATCATCTACGTGGACGGGCCCGCGGGCAACGTGGACCTGGACGAGGGACCGGACCGCCTGCCCATCGAGTGACCGGCCACCGGGCCGCGGCTTGACGACGTGCGACCCCGGGCGGAAGTTGCCGCCCGTCCTCTCCGCCGATCCTTCCCACCAGCGAGCCACCATGCGCCCACGCGGGCTGCTGTACCTGTGCGCACTCTCCCTGCTGGCGTGCCAGCCCTCGCGTCCCGCCACGCCGCAGGACGAGTTCTGGGCGACGCTGCAGCAGCTGTGCGACCGCGCGTACGCCGGTCGGGTGGCCGAGGGGAGCGCCGCGGACTCGTCGTTCGCCACCGCGACGCTGGTGATGCACGTGCGCGAATGCTCGGACAGCACGGTGCGCGTGCCCTTCCACGTGGGCGACGACCGCTCGCGCACCTGGGTGGTCACGCGCACCGCGAGCGGGCTGCGCCTCAAGCACGACCACCGCCACGCCGACGGCAGCGAGGACTCGGTCACGCAGTACGGTGGCGACTCGCGCGAGCCCGGCACGGCCACCAGGCAGGAGTTCCACGCGGACGCCCACACCGCCGCGCTCATCCCGGCGGCGGCCACCAACGTCTGGACCCTGGAGCTCCTGCCCGAGCGCGCGGCCTATGCGCTGCGACGGGAGGGCACCGACCGCCGCTTTCGCGTGGAGTTCGACCTCACCCGCCCCGTGCCCGCGCCACCGGCGCCGTGGGGCGCCGGCGACTGAGAGTGGGCGAGTGCGGCCCAACGTGTCATCCCGCGTGGAGCGGCCGGTCCCTCATGTTCGTCATCCCGGGCCGAGCGGCCCACGCCACTTCATTGTCATCCCGAGCGGAGCGGCCCACCCTCTCCTGTCGTCCCGAGCGGAGCGGCCCTTCCCCTTCCTTGTCATCCCGAGCGGAGCGGCCCGGAGGGCCGCGCAGTCGAGGGATCTACTGTCTCGTGTTGGTGGCCGGCCACGACCCCGATGACGCTAGATCTCTCGACTCGCTGCGCTCGCTCGAGATGACAACGGGTGGGGACAGTGCTCGCTCGCGATGACAACGGGTGGGGACTGCGCTCGCCCGAGATGACAAACACAGGGGACAGCGCTCGAGACGACAGCGGGTAGGGGCTGCGATCCGCCCAATCACGCCGCGTCGTCGCGCAGGTCCACCGTGCGCGTCTCGCGCAGGAAGATCGCGCCGATCACGAACGTCGCCAGCGCCACGACGATGGGGTAGTGCAGCCCGGCGTAGATGTCGCCCGTGCGCACCACGCGGGATTCGGCGATGAGCGGCAGGAAGCCGCCGAACCAGCCGTTCCCCAGGTGATAGGGAAGCGACATGGAGGTGTAGCGGATGCGCGTGGGAAAGAGCTCCACGAGATAGGCGGCGATGGGCCCGTACACCATGCCCACGTAGAGCATGAGGAGCGAGAGCAGCGCGATGACGGCCACGGTGTTGATGCGCGCCGGATCGGCGTGCGTGGGATAGCCCGCGTCGCCGAGCGTCGTGGCGTAGGCCAGGGTGTCGAGCGTGGCCAGCCGGGCATCGCCCACCGTGACGAGCGGCGCGCCGGCGACCTCCGCCTGCCGCGTGTACGGCACGCCGCGCCGGGTGAGCCACGCCGCCGACGCGTCGTCCGCGCGCTCGCTGTGGACCACCACCGGCGCGGCCCTGGTCGCCGCCTCCAGCGCGGGATTGGCGAAGTGCGTGATGCCGCGGAAGATGGGCACGAAGGTGAGCGCGCCCAGCAGGCAGCCCGCGAGCATGATGCGCTTGCGGCCGATGCGGTCCGACAGCCAGCCGAACCCGAGGAAGAACGGCGTGCCGATGAGCAGCGCCACGGCGATGAGCATGTACGCGGTCTGGTACGGCACCTTGAGCGTGGACTGCAGGAAGAAGAGCGCGTAGAACTGGCCGGTGTACCACACCACGCCCTGCCCGGCGGTGAGGCCGAAGAGCGCGATGAGCACGATCTTCAGGTTGGACCACCGCGCGAAGCTCTCGCGCAGCGGAGTCTTCGACGTCTTGCCCTGCGCCTTGAGCTCGCTGAACACCGGCGACTCGCGGAGCCGCAGCCGGATGTAGGTGGACACGGCGAGCAGCACGACCGAGAGCAGGAAGGGCACGCGCCAGCCCCACGACCGGAACTCCGCCTCGCCGACGGACGCGCGCGTGACGAGGATGACGGCCAGCGAGAGGAAGAAGCCGAGCGTGGCGGTGGTCTGGATCCAGCTGGTGTGCGCGCCACGCCGGCCGGCCGGCGCATGCTCGGCCACGTACGTGGCCGCGCCGCCGTACTCGCCGCCCAGCGCGAGCCCCTGCAGCAGCCGCAGCGTGACCAGGGCGATGGGCGCGAAGATGCCCGCCTGCTGGTACGTGGGCAGCACGCCCACCAGCGCGGTGGAGAGGCCCATGAGCACGATGGTCACGAGGAACGTGTACTTGCGCCCCACGCGGTCGCCCAGCCGGCCGAAGAACAGCGCGCCGAACGGGCGCACCGCGAAGCCCGCGCCGAAGGTGGCCAGGCTGGCGAGCAGGGCGGCCGTCTCGTTGCCGCTGGGGAAGAACAGCCCGCCGAAGAACACGGCGAGCGAGCCATACAGGTAGAAGTCGTACCACTCGAACACCGTGCCGAGCGACGAGGCGAAGATGACGCGACGCATCTCGCGATCGGTGGCTGGCGGTGCGCCGCCATCGGCGGGCGGCGTGGCCACGATGGAGGCGGAACTCGAATCGCTCACGGGCGGCGTGCCACCGGCGGGAGAAGGTGGAAGAGAGCAGGGGGCTGGGCGCGGAAAGGGAGCGCGGACGTGCCGCACGCGCAAGAGCGTGGCGATGCGCGGGGCGTGGGCTCCCGATCGCCGGCGGAGCCGGTATTCTTGGTGCATGACCACACCGTCGGCCACCACACCCTCGCCCGCCCCCGGCCAGCACCGCGCCTGCGTGCTGCTGGTGGCCGCGGACGCGAGCGACGCGGAGAGCCGCGCGCACGCGGAGCTCGCGCAGCGGCTCTCGGCGCGCCTGGGCGTGGACGCGATCGCGTTTCCCCTGGGGCCGCGCGCGCACGCGGAGCTCACCGCCGTGATGGAACGCGCACCGGGGCGGGTGGTGGCGGTGCCGCTCTCGCTCACCCCGAGCGATCCGCTGCTCCCGGAGCTCGCCGGCCTGCTGCGCTGGGCGAGCGCCTGGTGGCCCGATGTGCCCATGTTCCAGAGCGCGCCGTTGGCCGCGCCCGACGACGTGGTGGGCTGGGCGGCGCAGCAGGTGCGCGCGGCGCTGGATGCGCTCACGCACCCGTCACCGCGCGCCGAGACGGCGGTGCTGGTGGTGGGCCCGGGTGGTGCGCCGCCGGCGGTGAACGCGGAGCTGTGCGCCGTGGCGCGGCTGCTCTGGGAGCACGGCGACTACGCGCTGGTGGAGACCGCGTTCGTGCACGACGGGCCGCGGCCCTCCGTGGCCGCCCGCATCGCGCACTGCGGGCAGCTCGGCATGCGACGCGTGGTGGTGCTGCCGCTCGCGCTGCTCGACGGCCTCACCGTCCGTGCGGTTCGCGCGCAGGCCAGCTCCGCGCGCCACGCCACCAGCCACGCCACGAGCGGCGGTGCGCACGACATGGAGGTCGTGGTCGCGGCACCGCTGCTGAGCCCCGCCGCGGCTGCGGCGGTGGCGGGGCGGCGCTACGAGGACGCGGTTGCGCGCTGGCTCGCCGCGGGCGACGACGCGCCATCACGCCAGCCGGGTCAGGCGCCGGATGAGCCGGCGCCGCTCGCCGGCGACGCCCTGCTGCCGCCGCGATACCGTGGCACCGCGTCGGTGAGCGCCGCGCCCATGCGCTCCGCCGCCCTGCGGTACGACGCGGAGGGGCGCGTGGCGTGGAACCAGGTGTGGCAGAGCTTCTGCGATCTCGCGCTCGCCGGCGGCCCACCGCACCGGGGCACGCTGCTCGAGCCGGCGCTCAGGGAGGACGTGCTGGCCGACCCCGAGGGATACGCGCGCGTGGTGGCGGAACTCGCGCGTGGCCTCTCGCTCGTCACCGGGCTCCCGGTGATCACGGGTGCCGCGCCGGGATGGGTGGGGCTGATATGCGCCGACCACGAGATGGCCATCTGGCTGCTGCGCGCGCTCACGGTGGAGAACGTGAGCGTGCGGCGCGAGGGCGCGACGCTCTTCCTGCCCGCGGGACCGCAGTTCCGCGTGGAGAAGGAGATCCGGAACGTGGTCACCGCGGTGGCCAAGACCCACCACTACTGGGCGGAGCACCGCACCCCGTCGTGACCGGCGTCCGGCGGCTCGTCGTGCCTCAAACGCGCAGCGCGCGCCGCACCTGATCCACGATGGTCGCCGGCGACAGCGCGCCGTCCACGCGGATCGCCTCGTCGCCCTCGTCCGGCGCCTCCAGCGTGGCGAGCTGGCTCTCGAGCAACGCCGCGGGCGCGAAATGGCCGGTGCGGTGGCGGAGCCGCGCCTCGAGCACCCACGGCTGGACGCTCAGGTAGACGAAGCGCACCTCGCCGGGCGCCGCCTCCGGCGGCACGAGCGCCCGGCGATGCTCGCGGCGCAGCGCGGAGCAGGCCACCACCGCGTGCTCGCCGCGCGCCAGGATTCCGGCGAGCAGCGCCCGGAGCGCGGCGAGCCAGGGCCGGCGCATCTCGTCCGTGAGCGGCAGTCCGCGCCGCATGCGTGCCACGCTCTCGGGCGAGTGGTAGCGGTCCGCGTCGTGGAATGGCCAGCCCAGTGCCGCGGCCAGCGCCTGCCCCACCGTCGTCTTGCCCGCGCCGGCCACCCCCATGCAGACGATGATCGCGGGGGCGGTGCGCGGCGGTGTCGGCACCGTTACGGCGCGCGGGTGCCCTCGAGGCGGCCGCGCAGCAGCGAGTCGGCGCCGGTGGTGGCGTAGCCGGCCATGAACGTCCCCCGCAGCGTGTCGTTCTGCAGCCGGCTCACGGTGCGGGTGGTGACGGTGACATCCTTGCGCAGGACACTCGCGTAGGGGCCCATCTCGGTGACGACGCTGTCGCCGGCGACCGCGATGACGCGCACCGGGATCGGCTCTCGATCGGGAAAGGTGACCGTCCAGCCGGACCGGTTGTCGGTGGCCGCCAGCACGTAGCGCACGAGGGTGCTGTCGCCCGTGGCTGGCATGGCGCGCATGTTCCAACGGCCGGCCAGAGCGGCGAGGCGAACGGTGGCCGAGTCGGGCGCGGTGGCCGCGGTGCTCGGGGCGGAGCTGGCGGCCGTCGTATCGGTGGCGGACGACCGCTCCTGCCCGGTGCAGCCTCCGAGTACGGCGACACAGCAGAGGAGAGTGAAGCGGCGCATGCGACCCTCCGGGTGCGCGGAGATGCTGCGGGGCCTGTATCGGCTGGCGGGCGCGCCGGCGGGGCCTCGGGCGCCGCAGTACCGCCGGTGCATCCCGATGCACGTCGCGCGCCTCGAGCTCGGCATTCGGCCGGCATCTGGCCGGCGCACCGTGGACGGGCTCGGTGATCGGTGGGTGGGCGGGACCCGGAGGTGGGCTACGCCGTACGCGGCGAGCAGCGAGCAGCGAGCAGCGATCGGCGCTCGGGGGAGCGGCGCGGCCCGCGAGCAGGGGACGGCCGCGAGCCGCGCCCCCACATGGGCTACATCTCCTCTGCCGCCTACGCCTCCGCCAGCGCTGGCTCCCGGAACTGCCCGCGGTACAACCGCGCGTACAGGCCGTCCAACGCCATCAGCTCGTCGTGACGGCCGCTCTCCACCACCCGGCCGTGGTCCAGCACCAGCACGCGATCGGCGCGCAGCACCGTGCTCAGGCGGTGCGCGATGATGATGGTCGTGCGGCCGCGGAGCAGCGTGACCATGGCGTCTTCCACCAGCCGCTCGCTCTCGCTGTCCAGGCTGGACGTCGCCTCGTCCAGCACCACCACCGCCGGATCCTTCAGGAACACCCGGGCGATGGCGAGACGCTGGCGCTGGCCGCCGGAGAGCTTCACGCCGCGCTCTCCCACCCGCGTCTCGTACCCCTGCGGCAGGCGCTCGATGAACTCGTGCGCGTGCGCCGCGCGGGCGGCCGCTTCCATCTCCCGCTGGCTCGCGCCGGGACGCGCGTACACGATGTTGTCGCGCACCGTGCCGCTGAACAGCGCCGGCTCCTGCGGTACCAGGCCGATGGCGCCGCGCAGGTCCGCCAGCGCCAGGTCGCGCACGTCGTGCCCCTCCAGCGTCACGCGGCCCGCGGTCACGTCCCAGAAGCGCGGCAGCAGCGACGCCACCGTCGTCTTGCCGGCGCCGGATGGGCCCACCAGCGCCAGCACCTCGCCCGGCGCCACGGCGAACGACACGCCGTGCAGCACGTCGGGCAGCGCGTCGGCGTAGCGGAAGCTCACCTGCTCCAGCGCCACCCCACCGCGCACCGGGTGGGCGAGCGCCACCGGCCGCGCCGGCTCGGCCACGGTGGGCTGGATGGCCAGCAGCTCGAAGACGCGCTCCGCCGCGCCCACCGACTCCTGATAGCCGCCGAAGAGCGACGCGAGCGACCCCACCGACGCGGCCACGGTGATCGCGTAGAGCAGGAACGAGACGAGCGCGCCCGGCGTGAGCGCGCCGTCCAGCACCAGCCGGCCGCCCTGCCAGAGCACCGCCACCACGCCGCCGAAGGCGATGAACCCCACCACGCCGAAGAACACCGCGCGCAGCTTGGCGCGCCTGATGGCCGCGGCCACCACGTCGGCGAGCTGCTCGCCGTAGCGGCGCGTCTCCTCCGTTTCGCGCGTGAAGCTCTGCACCACCCGGATCTGCGAGAAGGCCTCGTCGGCCAGCCCGTTGGCCTCGGCCACGCGGTCCTGCACGCCGGTGCTCGCGCGCCGCAGGCGGCTGCCGAAGAAGAACGCCGCGCCCACCACCACCGGCACCACCGCCAGCGTGGTGGCGGTGAGCCGCGGGTGCGTGAGCGTGAGCAGCGCGATGCCGCCCACCAGCAGCAGCACCTGGCGCGAGAACTCGGAGATGTAGGTGCTGAGCGTGGACTGCAGGATGGCCAGGTCCGCCGAGAGACGGCTCGTGAGCTCCCCGGTGCGCCGCTCGGTGAAGAACCCCGGCGAGAGGCGCACGAGGTGCGCGAACAGCTCCTCGCGCAGCCGCGCGATCACGCGCTCGGTGGTGCCGGTGAGCAGGTAGACCTGCACGAAGTTGAGCACGCCCTGCACGGCGAAGAGCCCGAGTAGGCCGAGGGCGATGCGGTCCAGCAGCGCGCGGTCGCGGCTCTCGAAGGCGGCGTCCAGCAGGTAGCGCACGATCTGCGGAAACGCGAGCGCCGCCGCGGCCGCGAGCACCAGGCACACGCTGGCCACCGCCAGCCGGCCGGCGAACGGCCGCAGGCGCGGGAGCAGGCGGCCCAGGGGCCTGGGGGATTGCAGCCGCTTGCGAGGGGCGGGAGTAGGGCCGGCGGCGGGCGCGGGTGCAGCAGGGGTATCGGTCACGGCTATACGACAGGAACCAGGAGACGGAAGTCAGGAGACGGACGAGAAGAGCTGCCGCAGACCGGCAGAGGCGGAAAGGGGGATCAGTGGGCGGGGGTCGAGCCGCCGCGAGGGAGAGCGATCCCGACACTCGCGCGGCCTTCGGCCACGCTCCTGCGGGATGACAGCCTTGACTGGCCTCGCCTCCTTGTCATCCCGCAGGAGTGCAGCCCGGAGCGGGATCAGTCTTTCCTCGTCATCCCGCAGGAGCGAGCGGCCCGCAGGGCCGCACACGAGTGTCGGGATCGCCTTCAGGACCGTGATGCGCGTCCGCCGTGCCTGCCTTCCGCCGTTGACGGGGACCAGACGTCGCCCGGCCCTCGACACTCGCCCCGCCAAAGGCGCGGCTCCTACGGGATGACACGATTGGGCGGCGTCACCTGCGCTTCCGTGCCTCCACAGTGCTTCCCCTGCCCCCAGGCCCCCGCTCACCGCCGTTCCTCGGGCTCCTGCT
>DATANT010000251.1:0-19893 GCA_036266115.1 Gemmatimonadaceae bacterium
GCGCGTGCGTGCCGAGGAATGGCGTCGGCGCCGGTGCCGCCGGCCCAGTCGCCCGCCATCCGGAAGTGCGCGTGCAGGCACTGGCCGTCGTCGAAGCGCACGAACTGGTGCTTGCCGCGGCGCTCCACGGCCACCACCACCCGGCCGCGGAGCCGAGCGCTCGCGCTGGCGGGCAGGGTGCGCCCCACCGCCGGGTGCAGCACCTCGAGCGCCACCAATCCATGGCCCACGGCCCGCGCGCGCAGCCACTCGACCGCCCGCTCCACCTCTGGTAGCTCCGGCACTCCGTCGCGCCTCCGCCGATGTCTCGTCGATCCGGGCCGGCCAGGGTCGCGCGGCCCGTCCGGTGCGATCCACGTGAATGCTCGAACGGTGTGCTCGCTGACGCAAGCACCGCGCGGGCCGCCGGGGCACGCTCACCAATGGACGGAATGTGGATCACGGCGGATGTGACGCCAGCGCTTGCGTCTCGCCGGCAAGCGCCTACCTTCTCCGCGTCCCATCACGCTGACCCGCCGATGACGTCGCCCGTATATCATCGATCCCTGCGCCACGAGTACGAGCTGTACGTGGAGCGCGAGATCGAGGCGTACAAGGAGAGTGTGCCCCGCTCGGTGCTGCTGAGCATCGGGGACGAGGCCGTGCGCTCGCTCGCGGCGGCGCCGCAGTTCGCGCTCACCGAACTGCTCCTGTGGGAAGAGGTGGATCGCATCATCCGCCTGCGACTGGGCATCCCGAGCTTTCAGGCCTGGCGCCGGCGCCGGCTGCGCCGGCTGGCCGCGTACCGCCGCCCGGAGCACTGGGGGTTCGATGCCGACACGCCCATCGTGCGGTCGGCCATCGGGCAGAGCGAGGCGCGGGTGCTGGTGATGGGGGCGACGACCGAGGGGTCGGCGCTCTATCTGGCGGCGCACGGCTGCGAGGTGACGACGGTGGAACCGAGCGACGACGCGGTGGAGCGCGTGATGGCGGCCGCGTTCGATGCGGGGATCACCGGGCGCGTGCACGGCCTCGTGGCCAACCCGGGCAGCTTCGCGCCCGATGCCCCGTTGACGGCCGTGGTGTGCACCGCCGCCGCGTTCGCCGGCCTTTCACTGGCGGAGCGCACGCAGGCGATCACCACGCTGCAGAGTGCGACCCTGGACGGCGGCGTGCACCTGGTGCAGACCATCGTGGCCGGCCACGCGTCGCTCACGCTGGAGGAGCTCGCGGAGCGCTACCACGGCTGGAGCATGTCGGTGACGCCCGCGGACAGCGGCCCGACGCTCATCGCGCGCAAGGGTGCCGCCGAGGTGTCATAAGTACACTGCCTGTCCGCTATTCAGCGTGTCAGAATGATACGGCCCGCCCTCATCGGCGGGCCTCGTCGTTTGTATCCTCTTTATCACCAACGTCTTACAATAGCACGTCCGATGGCATCGCCAATGCTTAAGGGACGGGTGTTCGCAGCGTCGCCGCAGCAGGGCGACAACCGCAGGGCCGTCGTCGGCGACCGTTCTCGCCGGCGGCGGCCAGGACGAGCGGCGAACCCCGCTCCACCGCAAACCTCCGAGTCGCACATATGCCCAAGCTTCGTCCGACCATGCAGGAATCCGAGCCGGTGGGGATCGTGATCTCCGGCGGCTTCACTCCCGAGGCGCCTCCTCGCTTCTGGGCGTACGTCTGGAGCGACACGCCCGAGACCGACGAGCAGGAGCCGTCCCGCCGCGCCGCCTGAGCGCGTACCCGAGCGCATACCGGGCGCACGTCGTGCGGCCGACCCGCGGATTTTCGAGGAGATGAAACGCAAAGACGCCGGCGATATCGCCGGCGTCTTTGCGTTTCGGGAGCCGAACGAGGCTCAGCTCTTCTTCGCAGCCGCCGCCTTCTTCGCGGCCGGCTTCTTGGCAACGGCCTTCTTGCGGGCGACCGGCTTCTTCGCCTTGGACGCCGCGGACGTGCGCGGCTTGGCGACGCGGGCCTTCTTCGCCGCGGCCTTCTTCGCCGGCGCCTTCTTGGCGGTGCTCTTGCGCGCCGTCTTCTTCATCGTCGACTTGGCCATCGACTTCTTCGCCGGGCTCTTGCGAGCGGACTTCTTCGCGGCGGACTTCTTGGCCGTCGACTTCTTCGCGGACTTCTTCGCAGCAGTCTTCTTCATGGCAGGCATGGTACGTCTCCGTGACGGAGTGGAACGCTCGACCGCTTCCCCGGTGAACCGGCGAGCATGCCGGTCGGAGCCCTGCCGGACTCAGACCAGGCAACCCGGCCTCGCGAACGAGGCACGAGTTCCTGCGGCTCCGCGCTCGTGGCGCGAAGCGGACTACTGCGACGCCGGCGTGTGGACCGGCGCTCTGCCCACCGCGCGCGCATGCGCGACCGGGCAGACGAATCCTCGAGCGCTGTGACGAATGCCACGTTGCTCGCCTATCGACGACCGACTATAGGCTGGCGTTACGACGTGCGGGAACCCGGGGGTTCCACGACGATCCGGGACGCCGCCGCGGGTCATCATCAGATGGCGTCGCTCAGGCTCGTGAAATTGAAATCGCGGGTCTTGATCGGCGGCACCACGACGCCGCGCGACACCCCGCCGTCCTCGCTCGCGCTCACCCGCACGGGCTGGCCCATGCCGACGAGATTGTTGAGCATGAACACGGGCGACTCGTTGAAGCGCAGGTTCTTCACCGCCCGCGTCACCTTGCCGTTCTCGATGAGGAAGGTGCCGTCGCGCGTGAGCCCGGTGTAGAGAATGGTGCGCGGATCCACCGGCCGGATGTACCAGAACCGCGTGACCAGGATGCCGCGCTCGGTGGAGGCGATGAGCTCCTCGATCGACTGGTCGCCCCCGGACATGAGCAGCGAGCCGCCGAGTGGCACGGGACGCGTGCCCTGCTTCTGCGCCCAGTAGCGGTCGTAGGCCAGGTTCTTCACCACGCCGTTCTCGATCCACGTCGTGCGCTCCACCGGCAGCCCCTCGCCGGTGAACGTGCTCGACGGCGCGAGCGGACTGGCGGGATCGGAGACGAGCGTGACGCGCTCGTCCAGCACCTTCTCTCCGATCTTGGTGCCCCCGCCCTGCTTGGAGAAGAACGAGCGACCCTCGTCGGCGTTGCGCGCGTTGAGCGCGAAGGCCAGGAGCTGCACCAGATTGCCGACCGCCGTGGGCTCGAGCACCACGGTGTAGCGCCCGGGCTCCACGGCGACCGGTTTGGCCGAGCGGCGCGCCTTCTCGAGCGCACGCGCGGCGAGAGCCGCGGCGTCGATCTGGCTGACGTCGTTCGCCGCCGCACCGGCCCACCCCGAGCCGGTGCCGTCGGCGGTGCGGACGGTGGTGGTCATCGCCGCGCCGGTCTGCCGGCTGTAGGCGAACAGGCCCTTGGAGTTGGCGACCGCCGTGGCGCCGGCCTCGGACTCCAGATAGCCCGTGGACTGCAGCCCGGCGGACAGCGACGCCGACGTCACGCGTCGCACCATCTCGGCACGTCCCGTGGGATCGAGCGCCGCGGTGGCGTCGCTCCAGCCCGTGGACTCCGCGTACCGCTGCGGGCCCAGCTCGGGCATGGCCTCGGGGTCTTCCGGCGCGAGACGGGCGAGCTCCTCGGCGCTCTGCACGGCGCGTCGCAGCCCCTCGTCGTCCAGGCGGTTGGTGGTGACCGAGCCGCTGCGCGTGCCGAAGCTGCTGAGGATGGTGACGACGGCGTTGTAGTTGTCGCCGGCGGTGGAGATCTGGTTCACGGCGAAGCGCGTGTTGCCCTGTCCGCCGCTGTCGATCGTGATCCGGGTCTGGTCGGCCTTGGCGAAGCCGAGGGCGCGCTTGGCGACCGACTCGGACTCCTCGCGCGAGAGGTAGCGCGCGGGCGCGAGCAGGGACCGCGGGGCGCTCACGCCTTCCTCCCGGTGTTGATGACGTTGATGCCGCGATGCCGCGTGGGCACGCAGCCATGGCTCACCGCATTGGACTGGCTGGGCTGTCCCTTGCCGTCGTTGAAGGCGCCGCCCAGCACGTAGCTGCGCTTGCCGCCCATCATGTCCATGGCGTTCCAGAACTGCGGGGTGCGCATCTGATACGCGACGTCCTTGAGCATGCCGACGACCTTCCCATTGCGAATCTCGTAGAAGAGCTGTCCGCCGAACTGGGCGTTGTAGCGCTGTTGATCGATGGAGAACGACCCCTCGCCCACGATGGCGATGCCGCGATCGGTGGCGGCGATGAGGTCGTCCCACACGAGGTCCTGCTCGCCCGGCAGGAGCGAGACGTTGGGCATGCGCTGGAACTGCACGTCGGCCCACGACTGGGCGTACGAGCAGCCGTGCGAACGCACCGGGATGCCCTGCTTCGCGTACCACCAGTCCAGCCACGGTGCCTGCTCGCGCGTGGTCTGGTAGTCGTTGAAGACGCCGTTCTTGATGATGAGGAAGGTCTCGGGGGCCACGCCGTCGTCGTCCCATCCGCAGGCGGCGAGCGAGCCCTCCTGCGACCGGTCACCCTGCACGTTCATGAACTCGGGCCCGTACTTGAGCTGACCGAGGACCTTCTCCGGCGGCGCGACGAAGCTAGTGCCGGCGTAGTTGGCCTCGTAGCCCATGGCGCGATCGAGCTCGGTGGGGTGCGCGATGGCCTCGTGGATGGTGAGCCAGAGGTGCGACGGGTGGAGCACCAGGTCGTACTGCCCCACGTCCACCGGCTTGGCGGACAGCTTCTGCACCGCCTCCTCGGCCCAGCGCGTGGCATTCTCGGCGAGCCTGGCGTCGAGCACGTGCTCGTAGCCGAGCCCCATGGGCTGCACGTCGGTGGACTGCCGCGACTGGAAGTCCGAGTTGTCCGCCGCCACCGCGGTGACGTTGACCGAAGGCTGCGTGCGGAAGATCGTCTGGACGATCATCGAGCCGTCGGTGTTGGCGTACGTCTTCTCGTCGCGCAGGAAGAACAGGCGCGAGTTGACGAAGCGCGCGCCCTTCACCTTGAGGGCCGCCTGGTTGGCGGCCAGCAGGAGCTCCACCTTCTCGGCCAGCGGCACGGTGAACGGGTCGATGCGCGCGGGGCTGCGCCACACGCCGTTGGGCACCACCGGCGCGGGGGCAAGCACCACCGGGCGCACCAGCGCCTTCTGATTCGCCCGCGCCTGCGCGACCGCCTGGCGTGCGACGCGCACCACCTCGTCGGGGGTGAGATCGGCGCTGGCCGCGAAGCCCCACGCGCCGCCCACCAGCGTGCGCACGCCGAAGCCGAGGCTCTCGTTGTCGCTGATGCCCTGCACGCGCGCCTCGCGCGTGAAGACGTTCTGCGTGCGCCCGGCGCTGATGCGCACGTCGGCGTACTCCGCGCCGGCAGACCGGGCGGCGTCGAGGGCGCGGAGGGCGAGCTCTTTGAGTGTGGGGTCGGCCGCGGAGGGCGAGGGGCCGGCGGAGTAGGGAGGCGCCGGGGAGGCGGCAGCGGGAGACGCGTTGAGCGTCGAGAGACCAGCTGCGGCAGCGGCAGCGGACGTCGTCTTCAGAAAGTCCCGGCGGGAATGCACCACGCGCTACCCTCGTGTTTCATGCAATCGTTAATAGCACTCAGTCATTGCGCGCGAATATAGGAAGGGGTAAGAGCCCACGCAATAGCGCTTTAGAAGTGATCGGGCGGACGCGGCGCGGCGGCGCGCCGGGCGGCACTGGTGCGGCCTCGCCGCTCGTGCGAGCTTTCGCTGCGCCAGTACGGAATTCCTCATACAGCAGTGCGCTTTTCACGTTCGGACCACCTTCTCGCATTCGGGAGCACCCCCCTTTGAAAGCTCTGGTCAAGGAGTCCGCCGGTCCCGGCTTCACGCTCACCGACGTGCCCGAGCCGCGCATCCGCGACGACGAGGTACTGATCCGGGTGCGGCGCGCGGGGGTATGCGGCACCGACGTGCACATCTACGAGTGGGACGACTGGGCGAAGGGGCGCTGCCGGCCGCCGTTCGTGGTGGGCCACGAGTTCGCGGGCGACGTGGTGGAGGTGGGCGCGCTGGTCACCGACGTGCACGTCGGCGACCGGGTGACCGCCGAGGGGCACATCGTGGACGGCCGCTGCCCGCTCTGCCGCACGGGCAACGCGCACGTCTGCCCGCACACGAAGATCATCGGCGTGGACCGCGACGGCTGCTTCGCCGAGTACATCGCGATGCCGGCGACCAACGTGTGGCACCTGGACGACGCCGTCTCGTACGAGGTGGGCGGCATCCACGACCCCATGGGCAATGCCTTCCACACCGCGCTCACGGCCAACATCCCCGGCTCCGCGGTGCTCATCATGGGCTGCGGCCCCATCGGGCTGTTCGCGGTGGGCATCTGCAAGGCGGCCGGCGCGTCGCGCATCATCGCGGTGGACGTGAACCCGCGCCGCCTGGAGTTGGCGCGCGAGATGGGCGCCCACGACGCCGTGACGCCCCAGCAGGCGGAGGCGGCGGTGCTCGCGGCCACCGACGGGCTGGGCGCGGACGTGGTGCTCGAGATGTCGGGCGTGCCGGCGGCCGTGCACCAGGCGTTCAAGCTCGTGCGCGTGGCCGGACGCGTGCAGATGCTCGGCATCCCGGCCAGGCCGATGGACGTGGACTTCGCCTCCGAGGTGATCTTCAAGGGGATCACGATCTACGGCGTGGTAGGGCGGCGGATGTACGACACCTGGATCCAGATGCGGCACTTCCTGCGCGCCGGCCAGTTCGATCCCACCCCGGTGATCACCCACCGCTTTCCGCTGCACGACTTCGACGCGGCCATCGCCGCCATCAAGTCGGGCGAGGCGGGGAAGGTGGTGTTCGAGATCGCGGACTGACCCAGAACCGAACCGTGGCACACATGGCACTGAACGATGCATTCGACGCCGGCCTTCGCGCGCAGCTCGACCAGCTGAAGGCCGACAACGTCTACAAGGAGCTCCTCTATCTCGACTCGCCGCAGGCGGCGCGCGTGCAGGTCGAGGGGCGTGGCGAGGTGCTCATCCTCTCCTCCAACAACTATCTGGGCCTGTGCGACGAGCCGGCCGTGATCGACGCCGGGATCGAGGGGCTGCGGCGCTTCGGCGCCGGCACGGGCAGCGTGCGCTTCATCTGCGGCACCTTCACGGTGCACCGCGAGCTGGAGCAGGCGCTCGCCGCCTTCGTGGGCACCGCGGCCGCGCTCTCCTACGTCTCGGCCTGGAACGCGAACGAGGGGCTCACCGCGACCATCGTGCAGGAAGGCGACTTCGTGGCCTCCGACGCGCTCAACCACGCGTCGATCATCGACTCCATGCGGCTGGCCAAGTCCATCACCAAGTGCACCACCGCCGTGTACCAGCACGGCGACCTGGACGACCTGGTGGAGAAGCTGCGCGCCAACCGCGGCGCGAAGCGCCGCCTCATCTGGACGGATGGCATCTTCTCGATGGAGGGCAGCATCGCCAGGCTGCCCGAGCTGCTGCAGATCGCGCGCGACCATGACGCGGTGGTGATCGTGGACGACTCGCACGCCACCGGCGTGCTGGGCGCGACCGGGCGCGGCACGGCGGAGCACTTCGGGGTGCTGGGCGAGGTGGACATCATCACGTCCACGCTCGGCAAGGCGCTGGGCGGCGCGGCGGGCGGATTCGTGGCGGGGTCGGCCGCGCTGTGCGACATGCTCACGCAGCGCTCGCGGCCGCAGCTCTTCTCCAACGCCCTGCCGCCGACGGTGGCCGCGAGCGCGCTGGAGGCCGTGCGGTTCACCACCGCGCATCCGGAGCGCGTGCGCACGCTGCGCGAGAACGCGCGCTACTTTCGCCAGGCCATCGAGGAGGCGGGGTTCTCGCCACTGGCCGGCGAGACGCCCATCGTGCCGATCATCGTGGGTGAGACGGCGGCGGCGATCCGCATGAGCGAGCTGCTGCTCGCGGAGGGCGTCTTCGTCACCGGCTTCGGCTTTCCGGTGGTGCCGCAGGGGCAGGCGCGCGTGCGCTGCCAGGTATCGGCGGCCCACACCCGCGACGACCTGGATCGGGCGGTGGCGGCGTTCAGGAAGGTGGGCGCCAAGCTGAAGCTGATCTGACCCGCGGCTGACCGCGTCCCCCCGACGCCGTCATGGCTGGGACGCGGCGGGGTCCGTGACGCAGGTGAGCTCGATGAGGAGCCGGCGCCAGCTCGCCACGTCCTCGCCGCCCACCTTGTCGACACGGGCGCGGCAGCGGCCGCCGCTCAACATCCACGGCGCCAGCCAGACGGCGATCTGCAGGGGGAGATGTCCCACGACATCTCCCCCTGGTGCGTGAACCCACACCGCGGGGACCTCGACGCCCGCCGGGTCGGGCACGAGAATGAGCGCATCGCCCCGATGCAGGCGGTGCACCACGGCGGCCCGACTGCCGAACACGGTGCCCTGGACCGCCGTATGGAACGGCCCGGTGTAAGGCGGCCGCGCTACCACCACCCCTCCGTCACGCATCTCCGGTCACGCACCGATCTCCCGCTCCGTGGAATGGGGCGGCGGCGCCACCCGACGCCGCTCCCCTCGCCAGCAGCCTCGCCTCCCCTTCCACCGCTGTCAAGCGTCCGCGGCACCGCGGCGGCGGGTGCCCCCTGGCGCGACGCTGCGTGACGTGGCTCCCCGTCGCCTCGTCCCAGATCGGAGCCCGCAGAGGCGGGCGAGTGGCTGCGCGATGCGGAGCGGGAACGGTCGCGGCGCCCCGAGGTTTCACCGTCAAACATCCTCCCTTCGAGGTTCAGGCCATGCCCACCATCCGTAGCCTGGTGACCGGGCTCGCGCTCGTCACCCTTCTGCCGGCGGTCGTCGCTGCGCAGGAGCGCACCCAGTTCGAGAACTCCTGGTTCTGGGGCGCGAAGGGCGGCGTCATGAGTGCGAGCACCAACATCGAGTCCGTCGCGGTGCCGCTGGCCGGTGCGGACTGGCTCATCACGCGCAGCCGCGGCGGGCTCTACCTCTCCCTGGAGCAGGGCTTCTTCGACGACGTGCGCGCGACGGTGCCCGACGCGTCGTCGGGGACGGGCGACCGCGAGGTGCAGATGAAGAATTTCAGCCGGGCCAGCTTCGCGATGATGGCGTTCCCGGGCAAGTCCCCGTTCCTGCGACCGTACGCCGGCGTGGGCGCGGCACTCAACCTCATCCGGAGCGCGCAACCGGTGGGCACGTTCGCCACACCGGACGCCGAGGCGGCCGTGGAGGCGGCGATCGAGGACCAGCGGACCCGCACGTCGCTCCTGCTGATGGGGGGAGTGCAGGCGCAGTACTCGCGCGTCGCGCTGTTCGGGCAGGTGACGTGGATGGCAACCGGCTCGGACTACCTGTTCTCCGGCGACGACCAGTCGTGGATACTGGAAGCCGGGCTGCGGGTGAACGTGGGGAGCGCGATCGACAAGATGCGCTGAGGGATGCGGGGCGAGGGGGCGAAACGGCGGCGAGCTCACGCTCGCCGCCGTTTCGCATTCTGGTGGGGATGGACGCGGCACGCCGCGAGTCGAGACGCCGCCCCCGGCCACCGCCCCCGGCCACCGGTCCGCCGCTACTCGCCGATCACCTGGCCGATCACCCGAACCACGTTCCCGCCCAGCACGCCTCGCAGCTCGGCCTCCCCGAAGCCGCGCTGCACCAGCGCCTCGGCGAGCCACGGCAGGCGGGTGATGTCGTGCATGCCGTCGGGCAGCCCACCCAGGCCGTTGAAATCGCTTCCCAGTCCCACGTGCGCGGCGCCCGCGACGCTCGCCATGTGCGCCAGATGATCCGCGAGATGCGCGATGGTCACGGCCGGAGGCGGGGTGCCGGCGTCCACGGCGGGGCCCCAGGCGGGGCACAGGAACCGCGAGTAGAAGTTGAGGCACGCCACCCCACCGGCCGCCGCGATGTCGCGCAGCTGCTGGTCGGTGAGATTCCGTGGGTGATCGCACAGGGCACGCGCGCACGAGTGCGAGGCCACCACCGGCTGTGCGCTCACGTCGAGCACGTCACGCAGGGTGGCGTCCGAGACGTGCGAGACGTCCACCAGCATGCCCAGCCGATTCATCTCGCGCACGACCTCGCGGCCGAAGGCCGTGAGCCCGCCGGTGGACGTGCCGCCCTCGCCGAGTGACGAGCCGGCCCAGCTGTTCCCGTTGTTCCAGGTGAGCGTGAGGTAGCGGGCGCCGAGCGCATACAGGTCGCCCAGTCGATCGAGCGAATGCTCGATGGCGTGGCCGCCCTCCACACCGGCGAACACCGCGACGCGATCGCCGGCCTTGGCCTGCCGCACGTGCTCGGCGCGCGTGGCCGCGATCAGCGCGTTGGGATGATCGGCGACGAACTCACGGATCGCCCCGAGCATCTGCGCGGCGCGGGCGAACGAAGCACCGGGCTGCGCGGCGTACCCGGCGCCCACGAAGGCGGCCAGCCACACGGCGGTGACACCAGACTCCAGGAACCGCGGCAGGTCGCTGTGCCCCTCGGCGGACGTGAATCCCGCCGGGTGACGCACGGCGGGATCGTACGCGTCGTCCAGCATCCGGCTCGGGAGGTCGTCGTGCATGTCCACCACGAGCGCGCTCCGGTAGACCCGCCAGGCGAGGCTGGAGATGCCAGCCGGCGCGAGGAGCGCGCCGGGAGATGCCGTCATCGGTCGTGCTCCGGCGGGTAGAGGAAGTGCGGCTCGGGATAGGTCCAGCGCGGGAACGCGGCGGGAGTGCGCGAGACATAGGCGCTCTCGCGCACCAGATAGCGCAGCGGCCAGTCGGCGGCGCGCGTGATGCCGATGCGCGGCGTCACGAGCACGTCGTCGTCGGGTACGGGCTCGCCGTGGCGGATGACGAGCGGCGCGCGCAGCAGCGAGCCACCGTTGTGCCGGGCGTCGATGCCCAGCGCGGTGCACAGCTTGCCCGGCCCGTTGGTGAGATCCACGTCGCGGCGCGCGGAGGGCCGGCGCCGGCGCATGAGCTCCACCCCCTCCAGCGGCTCCACGGCTCGCACGAGCACCGCGCTCGGACTGCCGGCCGTGCGCGTGACCGCATTGAAGCACCAGTACATGCCGTAGATCAGATAGACGTACGCGAAGCCAGGCGCGCCATACAGCGGCGCGGTGCGCCGCGTGCGCCCGACCACGGCGTGGCAGGCGCCGTCGTGCTCACCGAGATACGCCTCGGTCTCCACGATGCGCCCGCTGGCCACGCCGTCGGGGCCGTGGCACTCGAGCACGCAGCCCAGCAGGTCGCGCGCGACGCGGGCCGTGCCCCGGTCATAGAACGACCGGGGCACGGCCCGCGTGCGACGCGAACGCCGCGCGGAGCGCGCGGCGTTCGGTGACGTCACGAGGACTTCTTCGCCGCCGCCTTGCGTGGCGGACGGCCGCCGCGCGGAGCCGGGGCCGCCGCTGCGGCGGCTGCCGGAGCGGTGGGTGCAGCGGGTGGGGTCACTCGCGGAGCCGCGGTGGCCGCCGCCTTGGCGGGCGTCCGGGCCGCGGTCTTGGCGACGCCGCCCTTGGCCGGAGACTTGGCCTCGGGCTTGGCCGCCGTCCTGGCCGGTTGCTTGGCTGGCTCCTTGGCCGGTGACTTGGCCGGTGACTTGGCCGGTGTCTTGGCCACCGCCTTTCGCGCGCCGCCCTTGGCGGGTGCGCGTCCCTGCTTCCTGGGCGGGGCCGCCGGCGCCGCCTGCTGGGCGCTGGGAGCGGGCGCCGCGGGCGCTGCTGGCACCGCAGCCGGTGCTGCCGGCGGCGGCGTGACGATCGCCGGCGGCGCCACCGGAGCGGCCGTCGGTGTGCCGACGTCCTCCACCACGCCCACCGAGAACAGGTCGGGCGGAGGCGTGGCGCCACGGCCGGCCGGGCCGGCACGCAGACCACGACCGCCACGACCACCCGGACGTCCACCGCGCGCCCCCATGCCGCGCGGTGCGGCCGGGGTGGTGTCTTCCGTGCGCGCCGCCGCGATGGCCGCCGCCGCCACGTTCAGCTGATCGGCGATGGGCGCCGCGCTCACCGCGAGCGCCACCTCGTAGTCGTCGCCGCGACGGCGCAGGTCGATGACGTCACCGTCGTGCGCATCGCGGAGGATGCGCGGGAAGTTGCGCTCGCTCAGGCTCTCGGAATCGCGGCCGAGGAGCTCGTACGCCTTCACGCGCACCGCGCCGGCGCGCACCACCTCGTCGCCGCTCACCAACGACTCCACGGCGCGCTTGACGAGATCGAACGCCTCGGAGCGGGTGAGGCGCTCGCCGGCGCGACCGATCACCGGGCCGCTGATCGCGGGCTCGGAAACGGTCGGCGCGGGAGCGCGCGGCGGCGCCGCTGCCGGCGCGACCGCCGCGCGCTCCACCGCGGGCTCCACCGCGGCGCTGGGCGCGGACTGGACGGCGGGCACCGACGGCGCGCCCTCGGCCGCGGCGGGCCGGGGGGCCTCGCGCGGCTCGCGATCGCGGTCACGACCGCGTCCCCGGCCGCGCCGGCTCCGACGGACGCGCTCCTCGCTCTCGCCCTCGCTCTCCGCCGCCGCGGGCGTCGCGGCCGGAGCCGCGACGGCCTTGGCCGGCGCGACCTCGAGCTGGCCATTCTCCAGCCGGCTCACGGTGAGCAGGCCGCGGGCGGCGGCGTCCTGGCAGAACTTGGAGAACTTGGAGTAGCCCAGGTCCTTCTCGTCGAACGAGCTGTCGATGTCCTGCATCACCTGCTTGAGGCGATCGGAGCGCATGACGTCGCCGTTGCGCGCCATGCGGGCGATGGCCTCGACCACGAGCTCCCACGGATCGTGCTTGACGCGCTCCTCCTCGCCCGACTTCACGAGGCCGGCGAGCGCGTTGTAGCTGTAGTACTCGTCGCAGTTCTGGACCAGCAGGTCGCTGGACGACTCCCGGATGCCGACGCCGATGACGTACTTGCCGTACTCCTTGAGCTTGATGACGAGGCTCGAGAAGTCGGAGTCGCCGGAGAGCAGGATGAAGGTGCCGATCTCGGGGCGGGTGAACACCAGCTCCAGCGCGTCGATGGCGAGCCGGATGTCGGTGGCGTTCTTCTTCGACGAGCCGTAGGCGGGCGCGAAGATGAGGTCGATGGACGACTCCGAGAGCGGCACGATGTACTGCGGATAGCGGCGCCAGTCTGCGTAGG
This sequence comes from Gemmatimonadaceae bacterium, assembly GCA_036266115.1. GTDB lineage: Bacteria > Gemmatimonadota > Gemmatimonadetes > Gemmatimonadales > Gemmatimonadaceae > DATANT01. Next base: position 13,034 of record DATANT010000251.1, read on the forward strand.
CGCGCTGCACGGACACCTTGCCGTGGATGATGTCGGAGCCGAGCAGGTTCCGGAGCTCCGTCTGTAGATCGGAGCGGATCCCCATCGTGACGTTGTCGAAGTCGATGAGGAGGGCGGCGTTGGGCGCGTGGTGCGCGCCGAGGGTAGCGTGGGCCTGCGGACCGCGATGGAGCGGGGCGACCGGCCCGCGCGTCAGGGCCGGCCGGGATGGGCGTGCGTTCATGAACTTCCTTGCGAGTCTAGTAACTCACGGCTGTGTGGTCGAGCGCCACCGTGCGCTCGAGCTCCCGGCGCTTCACCTTGCCGCTCCCGGTCATCGGGAAGGCATCGAAGAAGCGCACGAGATCGGGGATCTTGTAGTCGGCCATCGTGTCCTCGGCGAAATCCTTGATCTCCTCGCCGGTGATGACCGCACCTTCCACGGGCACGATGCACGCGCAGACCAGCTCGCCCAGGACGTCGTGGGGAATTCCGATCACGCAGACATCGTCGACCGCGGGGTGGGCCCGGAGCTGATCTTCGACCTCGCGCGGATAGATCTGATATCCACCGCGCATGATCGTCTCCTTGGAGCGCCCCACGATTCGGAGATAGCCATCCTCGTCGATGATGCCAAGATCACCGGTGAGGAAGAAACCTTCCGGCGAGAAGGATCGCGCCGTCTCGCTGGGCATGCGGGCATAGCCCGACATGACGTTCGGGCCGCGGACGGCGATCTCGCCGACCGCCTCCGGCCCGTGCAGCGCCCCGGTGACGAAGTCCACCGCCTTCACCTCCACGCCGGGCAACGGCCGGCCCACCGTGGAGAGGCGCTTGTCTTCGGGGTCGGAGAAGCGGGTGATGGCCACCGTGGGTCCCGTCTCGGTGAGCCCATACGCCACCAGCACGTCGCACCACCGGCGCACCCGCCGGACCAGCTCGTCCGCCACCGGGCCGCCGGCGATGATGCCGGTGCGCAGGTGGCGGAACCGCGACGGGTCGAACGTCGCGTCGCGCATGATCAGGTGAAACATCGTGGGCACGCCCTGCACGATCGTGATCCGCTCCTCCTCGAGCAGCCGGACCGCCCCGGCGGCATCGAACTCGTCCTGCATCACGAGGGCCGCACCGCACGCGAGCACCCCCACCAGCACACTGAAGCCGAAGATCGCGAACAGCGGCACCGAGATCAGCATGCGGTCCGCCGGCTCCATCTCCACCACTTCCGCCGTGCGCACGGCGTCCTCGACGATGGCGCGGTGCGACAGCCGCACCCCCTTGGGCTTGCCCATCGTGCCCGAGGTGTACATCAGCGCCAGGTCGTCGGCGTCGGTGAGCTCCGCCGGCGGCGGCGCCGGTCGCCCCTCCCCGCTCGAGAGCAGATCCTCGAACTGGAAGATGCGGTCATCGTACCAGAGGTCTTCCTCACCCACGGTGACCACGTACTGCAGGTCGGGCAACTCGGCGAGCACATCCTCGAAGAGCTGCAGGAAGTCCACGCCGTTCCAACGCTCCACGGTCACCACCGTCACCACTTCGGCGTGGCGCAGCTGATACTTCAGCTCGTGGTAGTTGAGCCGCGGATTCACCGGGACCACCACCGCGCCCAGTCGCGCGATGGCGAGTAGGGCGATCACCCATTCGGGGCAGTTGGGCAGGTTGATCGCGACGCGATCTCCCCGCTCGATCCCCAGCTCGGCGAGTGCGGCGGTCAGTGCCGCCGCACGGGCGTCCACCTGGCCATACGTCAGCGTACGCCCGCCCGCGACGAGCATCGTACGCTCGGCGTGCTCCTGGGCGCGCCGCGCGAATACGTCGGCCAGCGTCCACGAATGTGACATCAGTCTCCGGTGGTCCTCTGCACGAACCCCGAAACCTAGTGCGGCCCCAACCGGAGCGTAAGCACCGGACGGGAACGGGCTTAAGCCGGGTGCCGCGGCGGGGCGCGACGGGCGGCCAGGTGGGAAGCCGGCCGTTCGCGCCGGGGCGCGCCCGATCGCGCCCGATAATGCCCGTGGCCGCTCACGGGCGGCGGCCATCGGGCATTAACTTCACCGCCGAAACTGCACCGGCACTGACTTCGTAGGGAGCGAGCGTGAGACGACTGGGGTTCCGGGCGCGGCTGTTCATCATCCTCCTGTTGTTCGCGGCACTGCCGTCGGTGGTGCTCACGCTGGCGTGGAGCGCCACGGCGAGCTACGTGCTGCCGCTGCTCAGCACCGGCGCGGCGTGGGACCGGGTGGGTGACACGGGTCTGCGGGCGCTGGCGGTGGCCCGCGGCGAGGCGCTCGACCCGGAGGAGCGGGCGGTGCTCGATGCCCACGAGCGGGAGCTCACGACGTCGCTGGTGCAGGCCCGGCGCTTCGAGTACCTCGTGCAGCGCTCCATGCCGATCGTCCTGCTGGGCGCCGTGATCGTGCTCGGGCTGGTGGTGCTCGGCGCCTCGCGCATGGCAGGGCATCTGAGTCGGCAGTTGAGCCGGCCGCTGGGTGAGCTGGTGGGATGGACGGATCTGATCGGCCGGGGAGAGGCGCTGCCGGACCAGGAGCCGGTACGCGGTGCGCCGGAGTTCGCGACGCTGCGGCAGCGCATGCGGCTCATGGCGCGGGAGCTGGCGCAGGGACGGGCGCGGGCGCTGGAGGCGGAGCGGTTGCGCGCCTTCCAATCGACGGCGCGCGAGGTGGCCCACGAGCTCAAGAACCCGCTCACGCCCATCCGCTTCGCGGTGGAGCGGCTCAAGCGGGAGGCTCCGCCGGCGCTCATGGAGACGGTGGAGGTGCTGGCGGTGGAGTCGGAGCGCATCGAGCGCATGGCGCGGAGCTTCGCCCAGTTCGGGCGGCTGCTGGAGGGGCCGGCGGCCGACGTGGACGTGGCCGAGCTGGCGAGCTACACGGCGCGCGCCACGGTGCCGCCCGAGATCCCGCTCAGGCTGGAGGTGGACGGGACGGTGCCGCTGGTGCGCGGCCACCACGACGCGCTGCAGCGCGCCCTGAGCAACGTGCTGCTGAACGCCGTGGAGGCGTGCCAGACGCGCGGCCCGGGCGCGGCGATCACCGTGCGGGTGCGGCCGCTGGTGGTGGCGGACGCGGAAGGCGTGGAGGTGACGGTGGAGGACAGCGGGAACGGGATTCCGCGCGACCGGCTGTCGAGCATCTGGGATCCGTACGTCACCACGAAGTCCACCGGCACGGGGTTGGGCTTGGGGATCGTGCGGCAGATCGCCGACGCGCACGACGGCAGCGTGAGCGCGGAGAGCGAGGAAGGCGGCGGCACGCGCATCAGCATCCGGCTGCCCGCCGGCGCAACTCTGGCCTTCACTGGGGAATGGCATGCCTGAAGTACTCGTACCCATCGCGCTGTTCGCGATGATCGCCATCATCGCGGTCGGCATGCCGATCGCCCGCGCGTTCGCGCGACGGATGGACCGCAGCTCGGCGCCGGTGGGACTCCCGCTGGAGGCGGCCGGGCGGCTGGAGCGGATGGAGCGCGCGATCGACGCGATCGCCGTGGAGGTGGAGCGGATCTCCGAGGGGCAGCGGTTCACCACGAGGCTGCTCGCGGAGCGGGCGAAGGCCGACGGGGTACTCCCCCCTGGCGGCGGCCCGGACCGGACGTAGCGTAGGGCAGCGTCGCACATTCATCAGGAGTGGCACCGTGTCGGACAACGAGCTGGCGGCATTCATCACCCTCATGATCTGCGTCACGGTGGTGGCGACGACGTTCGCGCGGATGTGGTTCAACCGCGGCGGGCGCCACCGCGCGCCGGAGCTGACCTCGGACGCGATCGAGCAGCGGCTGGGACGCATCGAGCAGGCGGTGGACGCGATCGCGATCGAGATGGAGCGCGTCTCGGAGGGGCAGCGGTTCACCACCAAGCTGCTGGCCGATCGCATCCCCGATCGCATTCCCGCGCCGAGCGGGCGCGACGGAGGACGGAATCATGCTTAGCATCACGGTCCAGCAGCAGGCGCCCGTGGCTCCGGGCGCCGCCGAGGCGATCCAGGCCAACGTGAGGCGGATCGCCGCAGACGCGATTCGCGAGGCGCGGGCGGCCACGCAGGCCGCGACCCAGGCCGAGCCGCGGGTGGTGCACGACTATGCGCAGATGGTGCGCGACGCCGTCGAGGCAAACGCGCCCATTCCTCCGCCGCCACCCGGCGTGCGCGTGGTGGTGGCGGACGGCCAGCGCATCATCATGGCGGGCGACGTGGTGGAGGTGGTGTCGACGCCCGGCGGCGCGACGGCGACCGATGTGCCTCCCTTCCCGCCCTTCCCGCAGCCGCAGATCCCGGAAGAGGCGGTGATCATCTCGATCGCGTTCTTCATCATGGTCGCGGTGATCGTCGTCGGCTGGCCGATCGCCCGCGCGCTGGGACGGCGCATGGATCGGCAGCAGCAAACGCCGCCGCAGAAGGCGGTGACGGAATCGGCCGCGGCCATCCAGCGCATCGAGCAGGCGGTGGACACGCTGGCGCTGGAGATGGAGCGGGTCTCCGAGAACCAGCGCTTCGTGACCAAGCTGCTGTCCGACCGGCAGCTCGCGCCCGCCGAGCGGCTGCCCGAGGGACGCCGATCCTGAGCCGGGTGGCGCGTCGAGCGGCAGGCCGCACGCGGTACGGGGGCGCCGGCTGATGCCGTCGGTGCTCATCGTGGACGACGAGCCGAACATCCGACGGATGGTCGGCGCCCTGCTGGGCGCGGAGGGCTACGAGGTGCGCGAGGCCTCGGGCGGGCGGGCCGCGCTGGGGGCGGTGCAGGAGGCGGAGCCCGACGTGGTGCTCCTCGACCTCATGATGCCCGGAGAGCTGGACGGCCTGGGAGTGCTCGCGCAGCTCCACGCCACGCACCCCGGGCTGCCCGTGGTGATGATGAGCGGCCGCGCCGAGCTCGGCGACGCCGTGCGCGCCACCAAGCTTGGCGCGTCGCAGTTCCTGGAGAAGCCGCTCACGCCCGAGGGCGTCCTGCTGGCGCTGGCGGCGGCGATCGAGCTGCGCCAGGCACGGCGCGAGGCGCGCTCGCTGCGCGCCGACATGGGGCTGGCCGGGCACATGATCGGCGACAGCCCGGCGCTGCAGCAGGTACGGGCGCTCATCGCCCAGGTGGCGCCCACGGACGCCCGCGTGCTCATCACGGGCGAGTCGGGCACGGGCAAGGAGCTGGTGGCCGCGGCCATCCACGCCGGGAGCGAGCGGCGCAACCGCCCGTTCATCCGCGTGAACTGCGCCGCCATCCCGCGCGACCTGGTGGAGAGCGAGATGTTCGGCCACGAGCGCGGCGCGTTCACCGGCGCCACCGAGCGGCGCATCGGCCGCTTCGAGCTCGCGCACACTGGCACGCTGCTGCTGGACGAGGTGGGCGACCTGGGCGCGGAGGCGCAGGCCAAGCTGCTGCGCGCCATCGAGGCGCGCGAGATCGAGCGGGTGGGCGGTGGCTCGCCCATCAAGGTCGACGTCCGCATCCTCGCGGCCACCAACCGGGATCTCCTCCGCCTCGTGCGCGAGGGGCAGTTCCGGGAGGATCTCTACTTTCGCCTCAACGTGATCCCGGTGGCCGTGCCGCCGCTGCGCGAGCGGCCGGACGACGTGCCCGCGCTGGTGCACCATTTCGGCGAGCTGCACCGCGTACGCACGGGGCGCCCGGGTCCGCGGTTCTCGCCGGAGGCGCTGCAGCTGCTGGCCCGCCACCGGTGGCCGGGCAACGTGCGCGAGCTGGCGAACATCGTGGAGCGGTTGGCCATCCTGCGGCCGGGCCAGGAGGTGACGGCGCCGCAGGTGCGCGACCTCCTGGCCGTCGATCGCGGCGAGGACCACGCGGTCACCGCCGACACCTCGGCGCTGCCGGATGCCGCCCTGCTCGAGCGGCCGCTCACCGAGCAGCTGGACGTGTACGAGCGACAGCTGATCCTGCGCGCCCTGAGCATGAGCAACGGCAACATGGCGGAGGCCGCGCGGCGGCTGCAGACCGATCGTCCCAACCTGTACCGCCGCATGCGCCGTCTGGGCATCGCGCCGCAGCCCACGTGAGCCGGCCGGGCCGGCGCGCGCCGCGCACCATTCCCTTCCCTCCACCGTCCATGCGCCACCCCCGACCCATCGCGCGATGCGCCGCGCGATGCGCCGCGCGTCTCGTCGCCGGCCTGCTCCTCGTGCTGGGCGCGGAGCGCGCCGCCGCGCAGGAGCGCACGCCCGGCACGCTCTCGCCCGTGGTGGCCCGCGAGGCGGCGGGCGTCTACAACACCCCCACCACGCTGCGGGTACTGGGCGCGTACGACGTGCCGGCGGACCAGGAGGTGGACGGCGACCTGGCGGTGATCGAGGGGCCGGTGACCATCGCCGGACGGGTGCGCGGCCGCGTGGTGGTCATCAACGCGAACCTCGCGCTGAACGCCGGCGCGCGGGTGGGCCGCGACGTGCTCGTGATCGGCGGCACGATGGACATGTCACCCGACGCCGTGGTGGAGGGCACGATCCGGGTGCTGCCGGACTCGCTGCGCTATCGCGAGGAGGGCGACCGCATCGTGCCGCTGCTGGCCGACACCACGCTGGTCGATCTCTGGGCCCGCTTCCGCGCCTCGCAGCAGCGCGAGGGGCTGCGGCTCTCGCTGTCCACCGGCGGGACGTACAACCGCACCGAGGGGCTGGCGCTGGTGGGCGGTCCGGCCTACCGCCGGTACTTCGGCAGCCGACAGCTGGACGTGGAGGCGCTCGGCATCGTGCGCAGCCCCGACTTCTTCCATCTGGATGACGCCAACCTGGGCTATCGCGTGCGCGTGGAGGGGCGAACGGGCGGACGGCGCGGCGTCACGGTGGGCGGCACGCTGTACGACCTGGTGAACATGGTGGAAGGCTGGCAGCTCGACTCCCTCGAGATCGGGCTCGCGT
>DATANT010000252.1:0-5477 GCA_036266115.1 Gemmatimonadaceae bacterium
GTCGAGCCGCGCGCCGACGAACGGCTGGTCCGCCGAGGTGCCGAGCCAGTCCGGGCCGAGCCGGACCTCCAGTCGCAGAACGTCGCCCCGCGTCGGGTCGAGCGGGTCGTCGGTCCGGTCGCGCGACGCGACCGCGCTCAACACACCGGTGCGCGCCGGCTCTGCGGCGCGCTCGCGCTCCTCGGGGAGACAGGCGGAGAACGTCGCGCAGAGCACGGCGGGCTGTGCCTCGGTGCGGCCATAGCTCAGGTCGTAGCCGAGCTTCCCGGTCCAACGCCCGCCCAGGGCGCGCGTCACGGACGTGCTCACGCCGACGTAGGTGGTACGCAGATACGCGAGGTACTCCGAGCGGCGCTCCGAGTACACGGCGAGGGCGCGCGAGAGGCCCCGCGGGCCAAGGGCGGGGTGGCGGTAGGTGACTCCGACGTAGTAGTTGAGCCACTGGCTGTAGGGGTCCTCCTGGATCGTCTCCGAGCAGATCTGGCGCGCGAAATCCAGCGGCGCGCCGATCCCCACCTTCGACAGGCGCCCGGTGAGCTCCAGGTGGCCGGGCGGGCTGAGGAACGCGGAGCGGGACACGTCGACCTGAAGACGCAGGCAGTCCATGGTGCCGTAGCCGCCGCGCAGCCGTACCTCGTTCGCGTACCGCTCGACCGCGGCGATCCGGACGTCGGCGAACGCGTCGCCGTCGGCTCCTCCGCGCACCGAGTCGATGCCGACGGCGACGCGTTCGTAGAGACCGGCGTCGAGCAGGTTCCGCCGAGCGGCCTCGATGCGCTGCGATCCGAGAACCTCGCCTGGGCGGAGCGCCGTCAGGCGCCTGACCTCAGCGTCGGCGACGCGCGGCGCATTGCCGCGGCGTCCGAGGGCGTCGACGTGGATCGCGCCGAGGCGTACGCGAGGGCCGGGCTCGACGGTGATCACGCCGACGCCGCGCAACGCCGCCGAGTCCACGAGCGTGCGCGCCTCGATCCGCGCGGCGAGATTCCCCTCGCGACGCAGCCGGCGCTCGACCGCCGCGCGCGAGGCCTCGAGCGCGGCGAGGTCGAGCACCTCGCCGGGGCCAAGCGTCACCTGCTCGGCGAGGCGACGGCGCGATTCGTCGTCGGCCACGCCCACGATCGTCACCGAGTCGACGCGCACCGGCGGTCCCTCCACTATCACGAAGCGTACGACTCGGGCATCCGGGCGCGGGCGCTGGACGACGGTGTCGACGCGAACGCCCGGGTAGCCGCGGCGGCGGTACAGCAACATGAGCCGTGCGACGTCGCGCGTCAGTGCGCCGGGGGCCAGGCAGCGGCGCTCGCCGAGCCGGCGCGTGGTGCGGCGCACCCACGAGGACGGCCGGGCCTCGATGGCGTCGGCGAGCGTGTGCTCCGTGAGCGCGTGGTTGCCGGTGAACTCGAGGGCGCGGAGCTCCGGTCGTCCCCCCGAGCATGCGCCGTCCTGCGACGCCAGCGTGTGACTGCACGCCACGAGGGCGAGCGCGGCCATCCCCACCGACATGGCGCGGCGAGCGGCTGTGGAGGGCCGGCGCTGCGGGGGCGCGAGGTGGACCGCGCGCCCATCGCCGATCGCCACCGCGCCGCCCGCTACCTGGCGCTCGTGGGCGGCACGAGCGCGGCCGAGCGAGGAACCCTACGCCGCAGCCTGGCGCATTCCATGGTGCCCGCCGGATGTGTGGGAATCGCTGCGTACTGGCCACGGATAACCCGGTGCCCGGCCCAGAGACATTGGACCTTGGTGGCCTCCTCGACCGCGCGCCGCCCGGTGTGTCCCCAAAGGGCAGTAGACGTCACGCGACCGTGGGCGAACGTTGGCCGTCGGGGGCACCCGGCCGAACGACGAAAGGACGGGAAGCGCCCGAAGTGACGGGACAGCGTCGGGGCGCAGCGGCGCGACGGTAGCAACAGGCGAGATCGCGGCGGCGAGTGCGCCCGCCCGCGACCAAGGTCCCATGGTGCGTTGCGACCGGGCACGCGAGGATAGCCTCGTAGCGTCCGCGCCGGTGTCCGGGCTGAGCTGCTTGGGTGGCAGGGTGCAGCAGCCCGAGGCGCCGATCGGTCGCCGGTAAGACGAAACCATCTTCAAGGAGGACTCGATGACGAGCACCAGCAGTCGGTCGCTTCGTCGCTGGTCACTGTGCGCCGTGTTGATCGCAGCGGTGGCTCCGCTCGGGACGACGCTGGTGGCGCAGGATACGACCCGCGCCGGGCGCACCGGTGGGGCAGCGCCAGCGCGCGCCGGCGTCGAGCTGACGCGCGCCGAGGTACAGGCGAACCGGATGGCGATCGTCCGCGACTACATGCACCTCACCGACGCGCAGAGCGAGAAGTTCTGGCCGCTCTACCGCGAGTACCGCGGGGAGGCGCAGAAGGCGAGCGACGAGACGATCCAGTTCATCTCGAGCCTCGCCGACCGCACCACGCCACTCTCGGACGCCGAGGCGTCGCGCGCGCTCACGCTGCACCTCGACCGCCAGGAGAAGATGGCCAAGGTGAATCAGGCGTATGCCAAGAAATTCCTCGCCGTGCTCCCCGCGCGGCAGGTCGCGCGGCTGTTCCAGCTCGAGAACAAGATGGACGCCATCGTCGCGTACGAGCTGGCCGGGGTCGTTCCACTCATCAGTGACAAGGATCGGCCGACCCCGCCCCCGGATCCCCGCCACTAGGAGGCGCTGTGAGTCTCTTACTCCGTCTTGCCGCCATCGCCGCGACGGCGCTCACCCTGACAGCCTGCTACCCCGACGACATCACGAGTGCCGAAGAGCTCGACACGGTCACGACGCTCTTCGCCCAGCAGACGGATTTCGGCGCGATCGGCACCTATGTGCTGGTCGACTCCGTCGTGTTCATCGACGCCGACGGCGAGGACGGCGACGATGAGTCCGACATCTCCCACGCGTTCGACGACCAGGTTCTCGAGGCCATCCGCAGCAACATGAACGCGGCCGGCTACACGGAGGTATCGGGCCCGGCCACGAGCACGGCGGACATCGTCGTGCTCGCCACCACCACGTCGAAGACGACGGTCGGTATCGGCTACGACTGGTGGTTGTACTGGGGATGGTACCCGTACTGGCCCGGGTACGGACCCGGGTGGGGCGTGGGCTACCCGCCCGTCTCCGTAACCTACGTCTACACCACCGGCACCCTCGTGCTCACCATGCTCGATGTCAAGAATGCCGACTTTACCAACAAGCAGATCCCGGTGCTCTGGCTCGGCGCGGTCAACGGCGTCCTGACCGGGAATGCGCAGGTGGCACGCGTGCTCGAGGGGATCGACCAGGCGTTCGCACAATCGCCGTACCTCCAGGCGCGATGAGCGGCCGCGGCGCGCGGCCGGGACGACCGACCCAACAACCTCGCACAGGGAGGAACTGCGGTATGCAACGGCTCTGGCGTCATCTGCTCGTCACGGCGGGCGTCGCGGTCGGCGTGGCCTGGCCGATCGAGCGCGCCGCGGCGCAGCAGTATCTGGGGTCCCTGACCTACAACCTCGGGATCCCCACCGGCGACACCCAGGACTTCACGGACAACGAGAGCTGGCTCGGATTCACCTTCGAGGGACAGTGGCTCGTGCGCCCGAATGTCTCGGCCGGGCTCCTCCTCGGGTGGAACGAGTTCTATCACCGGACGGATACCACGCTACCACTCGAGAACGGGGCGATCAGCGGCGGGCAGTACCGGCATCTGAACATCTTCCCCATGCTCGTGGGGGGAAAGTATTACATCAACGGTGGCGCGTCGATCGGGACCACGATTGCGCCGTACGTGGGGGTGAGCGCCGGTACGTACTACGTGCGCCAGCTGTTCGACATCGGAACGGTCGAGTTCACGGACACCGGCTGGCTGTTCGGCGTGGCGCCGGAGCTCGGCATCCTTGTCCCAGTGCGCGCGGGCAGCGTCGCCGTGCTGAACGCCCGCTACAACCTCCCGTTCAGCAGCGGCTCCTTTCTCGGGGATGAGTCGCAAAGCTTCCAGTACTGGACGATCAGTGTCGGCGTCGGCTTCGGCATCTGAGCGCTCGAGGCGCCGGGCGGCGCAGGGCCGCCCGGCGCTGAGATCGATGCCATCAATCCGCTCTGGTAGGCGACGTGGAGCACCAGCGCGAGAATGAACACCGTCCCGGTCGAGCGCCCCCCGGGGCGCGAGGTGATCTCCTACCACGTCGGGCTCAGCCGGTCCTGCATGAGATGGGTGCGTCCTGCTGTGGATGTGCTCCCGCGCGCGGCGGGGGATCGATCGGAACGACAGTCCGAGCAGCACTCCCTGCTCCTTCACGTCGACGACGAAGCCACCGCTCGAGTAGTAGACGGCCAGGAAGCCGAAGCCGCCGACGTCACCGAGGGCTTGTGCGAACCAGTGCCCCGGCGAACACCTCCAGCGGGACGGCATCGGGCGCGGACACCCGGAACCCGAGCGCAGCGTTGACGAACGCGGTCTTCGCGGTCACCCCGGCGTCGGTGTAGCCGGGGGTGGGAAGCGTCGCGATCGTGCTCGGCTCGACGTAGCTCCAGTCCAGGACGCCGATCCACCGCCTCCGCCGCGCCTCGAACGTGCCGGGGGCCTGCGTGGTGTGGCGCCGGGTGCCGCCAGGGGCAACACTCACTTGGCGGAGTAGCCGCGCCCCTCGAGGCAGGCTGCCATCGCCTTCTTCAACTCTCCGAGCTTCGCGTCCTGGGAGGCGGCGGCCTGCTGCTTGCCCGCAGCCTCTGCCTGCGCGCCGGCCGCCTTGCGTGCCCGCCGACCGCCGGCCGCACCAGCCACCGCCCCGATCGCCGCCCCCGTGCCCGCGTCGCCGGCGATCGCGCCGATCGCCACGCCCGCCACGGCCCCCTTCGCCGCGCCTTTGACGGCTGCCCCGGAGGTCGCCGAGTCGGTCGTGGCGCGCGTTGCCTTCGCCGCCGAGTCTGCGCTCGGCGCCGGCGCGTTGGGGGCGAGACCCGTCTGCTGCTGCGCCCACTCGGAGCACTCCCGTTCGTCCCTGGCCTGCAGCTCGGCCGACTGCCCCTCTGCCGGATAGACCGCCAGCCCGAGCTGCCGCGCGGGCGAGGCGGCAGCTGCCGGCTGCGCGGCGGCGGGCGGTGCCTGCGCCGGTGGTTGCTGGGCACGCGCCGCGAGCGCTGGCGCCGTGAGCGCCGCGCAAACGGCGGTCGTGACGAGGCAAGTTGCGCGAGGGAATGACATGATGCCTCCGTGGTGGCTGCCGGCCGCGGATCGGCATCGTGGCCGGAATGTCGTTGCTGGCTGCTCGGCCCGCGCATCGACTCCCTGCGACGGTGCGCTGGCAATCACGGTACGGCGAGTGGCGCCGGCGGACCATGGCACTTGGGGGGCGCGCGCCCCCAAAGTGCCTTGGTCCGCCGGCGGCCACCGCGATATGCTCGCCATGATATGCTCGCCATGCAGAGGGATCGATCGCCGTGGTCCATGCCGAGGAGGCGCGATGATCCTGATGACGCATGCGGTCGCCGC
>DATANT010000253.1:0-10093 GCA_036266115.1 Gemmatimonadaceae bacterium
ATCGCTCTCCGAGACGACACGACGGCGATATCGATGATCCCCCGCCGCGTTCTCCGGGATGGCGGTCTCCTGGCTGCGTTCGTGATGCCTGGCACACTGCTCCGGGTGGAGGCATCGTCACTGACCGGGGCGGTCTCACTCTGGACTGCCTGGCTCGGATGGCGCGTCGGTGAGGCGCCGGTGTCGTGGTGGGCATGGCTGGCCGTGGGGGTGGCCGTGCCCGTGATCGTCGGTGGCATGTTGGGGCTCATCACCGGATGGACCGACCGTGTCGTAGCGCGTCGGCTGGCGACCATCCCGACGTCGACGGATCGGGCTCCGGGCGAGTGATCCGCGGGATGCCGGCCGCCGCCGGATCTATTTCTTCCGCGCGTTCTTCCGCGCGCCGCTCGCCGGACGCGCGTACGTCCCGCACACAGGCCGCACCGGACAGATGCCGCAGCGCGCCACGCGCGCCGTGCACACCAGCGCGCCGAGCTCCATGAGCGCCTGGTTGTGTGTCCACGCGTCGCGGCCGCGCCGGGGCAGCACCTCGTCGGCGAGCTGCCACAGCACCCGGCTGCTGGCCGGCGTGCGGGCCGGCAGCTCGGGCGCGAACACCCGGCGCAGCACGCGGGCCACGTTCGTGTCCACCAGCGACGCGCGGCGCTCGTAGGCGAACGACGCCACGGCACCGGCGGTGTACGCGCCGATCCCCGGCAGCTGGCGCAGCGCCGCGGGATCGGCGGGGAGGGTGGCGTCCGCCCCGTCGCGCGTGACGTGGCGCGCCAGCGCGTGCAGGTTGCGGGCACGCGCGTAGTAGCCCAGTCCCTGCCACGCCTCCGTCACCCGCGCCACCGGCACGGCCGCCACGTGGTGCAGGGTGGGGAACCGCTCCAGGAACTCCCCGTACCGGAGCAGCACCCGCGAGACCTGTGTCTGCTGGAGCATGAGCTCCGAGACCAGCACCTCGTACGGGTCGCGCGTGCGGCGCCACGGCAGGTCGCGCGCGTGGCGGCGGTACCAGTGGCGCAGGCGGCGGCCGAAGAGGAGCCGAATCGCCGGCGGAATCGAAGCGGGCGGCGGTCCGGCTTGGGGCGGAGCACTCCGCGGTCGTGAGCGCGTCATCGGCCGGAAGCTAATGCCACCTCCCAGGATAGCCGCCAGCCACGAGGCGCCGCGCCGAGGCGATGGCGTGAGATCCGCTTGCAGGCCTCCAAAGGGAGCTCTACCTTATTGTACGGCCCAGTTCGCCATCTGGCGTGCGCGATGGTCCAGTGGACCGTGTCCGAGCTGCCACGGTACCCGAATCCGGATGACCATGCTGAAAACGACCAAGCGGGGCATCTACGGGCTGGCGAGCCGGGCGCGCGTGTTCAATGCGCTGCAACAGAGCGACTGGCGTCGGCGCCGACTTCTCGTCCTCTGCTATCACGGCGTTTCGCTGGCGGACGAGCACGAGTGGAACAGCGCGCTCTACATGCCGCAGGACGCTCTGCGCGCCCGTTTCGCCCTCCTGCGCAGCCGGGGGTACAACGTGCTCCCGCTGGACGAAGCCGTGCGCCGTCTCTATGAGGGCACGCTGCCCCGGGCCAGCGTGGCCCTCACGTTCGACGACGGCATGTACGATTTCTACGCGCGTGCCATTCCGGTGCTGGAGGAGTTCGGCTTTCCCGCCACGGTGTACGTGCCCACCTATTACTGCCGCTACCAGCGCCCGGTATTCGGGCCCATCTGCGGCTACGTGGCCTGGAAGGGGCGCGCCGCCGGCAGTTGCGACTCCGCGGGGCTCACGCGGGACGGCGCTCCGCTGCAGGTGTCCACCGATGCCGAGCGGGAGGCCACCGTGCGGCGGCTCGCCGCCGCCGCCCTCGAGGGGGAGCTCGACGCGCGACGGAAGGATGCGATGGTCGAGGAGTTCGCGGCGCGGCTGGGCGTGGACTACGCGCAGATCCTGGCCGACCGGGTGCTCCACATCATGTCACCCGACGAGGTGCGGGACGCCGCGACGCGCGGCGTGGACGTACAGCTCCACACGCACCGCCACCGCACACCCGACGACGCGATGTTGTTCGCCCGCGAGCTTCACGACAACAAGCGGGAGCTTGCGGAGATGACCGGCAGCGCCGCGCCGATGGTGCACTTCTGCTACCCGAGCGGCGAGTATCGCGCCAGCTTCCTCCCATGGCTGCGGGAGGCGGGCATCGAGTCGGCGACGACGTGCGACCCGGGCCTGGCGACATCCGCCGACGATCCGCTCCTGCTGCCGCGGTTCGTGGACACCGCGCACCAGTGCGAGGCCACCTTCGAAGCGTGGACCAGCGGCTTCGCTCTCACGCTGCCTCGGCGCGCCCGACCGCGGCTGGCCTGAGCCGCAGCCCCGACGTCCCCGCGTTCGCGCAGGGACGTCCAGCTGGAACGGCCGGATCGCGGTGCCAGACGCGCCGCCCAGCGCTCCTCAGTGCGGATCCCACATCGGGTTGGCCCCGAACAGGCCGTCCGTCACGCCGATCTGGTGCGCCAGCACCAGGCCGAGCACCACGCTGGCCGCGCCGGCCGCGAGGCGCAGATACCGGTCCAGCGACGCCATGCGGCCCGCGGCCCAGAGCGCGGGCGCCGAGATGGCCGCGGTCACCAGCACCATGCCCACCATCGTGCCCAGGCCGAACACCAGCAGGTAGCCCAGCCCCCACCACGGATCCTTCACCGTGGTGAGCACCAGCAGCGCCACCGCCGCGGAGCCGGCGAGCCCGTGCACCATGCCCACCAGAAATGGCCGCGCGCCGGGCGCCTCGTGGGTGTGCGGCGTCCGGCCGAACAGGTTGCGCAGCCCGAGCCCGACGAGCATGAGCGCCACCGCGAACTCCATGGCCAGCCCCAACCGCGGCGGGATGGTGAGCTCGAGCAGCAGGATGGCGCCGCCCACGAGCAGGATGGTGAGCGTGTGCCCCGCGCCCCAGGCCGCGCCCACCAGGCTGGCCCGCGTGATCGACCGTTGGCGGCTCACGATGGTGGTCACCGCGACCACGTGATCGGCGTCGGTGGCGTGCCGCACGCCGAGCAGCAGGCCGAGCGCGGCGAGTGAAAGGAGGCTGAGCATGGGGCGAAAGCTACACGCGCCATGCGCATGCGTCAGGCGCACGACATGGCGGCCCGCCGGGCGCGCCGGGCCGCGATCTCCCTAGCTCACCGTCCGCGTCTTCCGCCGCAGGAAGTCCATCAGGATGAACTGGCCCAGCGTCATGGTGTTGGTGAAGTACGCCTTGCCGCGGCTGATCTCGCTCACCCGCTTCACGAACTCCACCAGCGCCCGGTCGCGCGCGAGCATGAAGGTGTTGATCACCACCCCCGCGCGGCGGCAGTTGGCCACCTCGCGCAGCGTGCTCGCGATCACGGTGGCGTCGAGCCCCATGGAGTTCTTGTAGATCTGCCCGTTGGGCATGGTGAGCGCGCTCGGCTTGCCGTCGGTGATCATGACGATCTGCCGCATGTCCTTCTTCTGCGCCAGCAGGATGCGCCGCGCCAGCTTGAGCCCCTCGGCGGTGTTGGTGTGGTAGGGGCCCACCTGTGCCTGCGCCAGCGTGGCGAGCGGGATCTCCTCGGCGGAATCGTGGAACAGCACCACGCGCAGGGTGTCGCCCGGGAACTGCGTGCGGATCAGGTGCGTGAGGGCGAGCGCCACCTTCTTGGCCGGGGTGAAGCGATCCTCGCCGTACAGGATCATGGAGTGCGACGTGTCGAGCATCAGCACCGTGGCGCACGAGGAACGGTACTCCGCCTGTCGCACGGCGAGGTCCGGGTAGTCGAGGTCCAGCGGCACGGTGATGGAGCCGGTGCGCGTGAGCGAGTTCTTGAGCGTCTCGTTCACGTCCAGGTTCAGCACGTCGCCGAACTCGTAGGGCTTGGTGTAGCCATCGCTCTCCACGCCGGTGGCCAGATACGGCGTGTCGTGGCTCCCGAAGCTGGAGCGCCCGAGCGAGCCCAGGATGTGGCGCAGGGCCTTGTAGCCCAGGAAGTCGAGCCCCTTGTCGGTGAGGTTGAACTTGACGTCGCGCGACGCGGCGTGGGCCAGCCCGCCCTTGCCGGTGACCTGCTGGTGACTGGCCGGCATCTGCGGCGGGGCGTCGATGGTGAGGTACCCGTCCGCCGCCAGCCGCTGCACCAGGTCGTCGATGAGCTGCGCGAGCTTGCTCTCGGCGTCGGCATCGCCATCGCCGCGGAGGGCCTGGAGCATCTCGGGCGTGAACTGGCCGCCATCGATGAGCGCCTGGAGGATCGCCTCCTTGAGCGACTCCAGCGACTGGTCGTGATCGTCCCCGAACTCGCCCCAGAAGGGGTGCGTCATGGGGCCGCCGGCGAAGCCCGACTGCAGCAGGAAGTCGGCGAGCTTCTCGAGCAGGGACTGCAGGTCCACCGCGTCGGCGAGCTCGGGGCTGTACTTGGTGTAAGTGTGGAACCGCATGGCTGCAGGGTGAGGGTGGGGCCGGAGTCCCGCAAGACCACGGCCGTGAGCGACGAGCTCGCGAGGAAGGCGCCTGCTGGCGCTCGCCGGCGCCAGGGTTCCGCCGAGCCTGCCCGGCCGCGCTAAGTTGAGGGCCATGCCCGCCGCCCGGCGCTCGGTCAATCCGTTCCGCGTCCTCGTCGTACACCGCAACTTCCGGCTGTTCTGGTCGGGGCAGACGGTTTCGCTGGTGGGCACCTGGATGCAGTCCGTGGCGCTCGGCTGGCTCACCCTGCTGCTCACCGACAGCGTGTTCCTGGTGGGGCTGGTGGCCGCCGTGGGGTCGTTCCCGGTGCTCGTGCTCTCGCTGCCGGCGGGGGTGCTCGCGGACCGCGTGGATCGGCTCCGCCTCATCATCGGCACCCAGGTGCTGTTCGGCGTGCAGGCCACGCTGCTCTGGTGGGTCACCTGGACCGGCCACGTCACCGTGGGCTGGCTGCTGGCGCTCGCCACGATGAGCGGCGTGCTGCAGGCCGTGGACGTGCCGGCCCGGCAGTCGATGATCATGGAGCTGGTGGGCCGCGAGGATCTCGTGGACGCCATCGCGCTCAACTCCACCGGGTTCAACCTCGCACGCATCGTGGGGCCGGGGCTGGCCGGCATCCTCATCGCCAAGCTGGGAATCGCCTGGTGCTTCGGGTTGAACGCGGTGAGCTACGTGGCCGTGCTCGTGGGGCTCTTCCTCATCCACCGGGTGACGGCACCGCCCCCGCCCGCCACGGTCTCGCCCGTGGAGGGGATGCTGCAGGGACTGCGCTACATCCGCGACACGCGCACCGTCTCGGTGCTGGTGCGCCAGACGGCGGTGTTCTCGGTATTCGGCATTCCGTACCTCACGCTCATGCCGGTGTACGCCCGCGACGGCCTGGGCCTGGATGCCGGCGGGTACGGCGTGCTGCTCTCCGCGGTGGGCGTGGGCGCGGTGGTCGGGGCGCTCTCGCTGGCCGCGTTCGGCAACCAGCTCCGGCGCGGCCGGCTGCTCTACGCCGCGCTGTTCACCTTCGCCGCCGCGCTGCTCGCGCTGGCGTTCGCGGGCACGATGCAGGTGGCCGTGGCGGTGCTCCTGGTGGCCGGCCTGGCGATGATCGTGAACAACGCCCTCACCAACGGCCTGCTGCAGACCATCTCACCCGATGCGCTGCGCGGCCGGGTGATGTCGGCCTACTCGCTCGTCTTCATCGGGATGTCCCCCATCGGCTCCCTGCTCGCCGGCGCCACGGCGCGCAGCGTGGGCGTGGCGCAGACGCTCGCGGCCGGCGCGCTCATCGTGGCGGGGTACGCGGCCTACACGTACACGCGGCACCCGGCGGTGCGGGAGCTGTGAGGGGCTCCGAGAGCGAGGAGCCAGGAGCCGGAAGGGAAGGAGCAGGAACAGAAGGGCAGGAGGCCGCGCGCCGCGCGCCCCTTCTCCCGCTCTGCAGTGCTTCCGTCGCCTATCCGCTGTCTCCTGTCTCCTCGCTCGATCCCGCGTGCCACCCGTACAGCGTCTCGGCCACGTACAGCACGGCGTCGGCCGCGCCCTCCACGCCCAGCCAGCCGGTGTTCACGCACAGGTGGTAGTTGGTGTGGTCCAGCCACTCGCGGTGCCAGTGCTTGCGGACGTAGAGGACTCGGTCGCGGTTGGTCTGCTCCACGGCGCGCCGCGCCTCGTCGCTGGTCACGCCCAGGCGCTGGCGCGCGCGTTCCACGAGGGCCGGCAGGGGCGCGTAGCAGAACACGTGCAGCGCGTCGGTGCGCTGGGCCAGCGCGCACTGCGCGCCGCGCCCCACCAGCACCACCGGCCCACGCGCCACCGTCTCGTCGATGACGCGCTGCGTCACCTGGAGGATCTGCTCCTCGGTGGGCTGCAGCAGTGCCTCGGGCAGCGCCGTGGTGGTCTCCGGCGACCCGAACATCAGCGCGCGCGCCAGGCGCTCGGCCAGCGACGACACGCGCTCCTCGCGCGCCTCCACCTCGGCCGGCGTGGTGCCCAGGCGCGCCGCCACCTCCTCCACCAGCGCGTTGTCGAGCAGCAGCCATCCGAGCCGGGCGGCCACGCGGGCCGCGAGCTCCGACCCGCCGGAGCCGTACATTCGAGAGACGGTGATGATGGGCATGGGCGGCTCAGGGTGTATCGCGCAGGGAGCGGACGCGCAGATGCTCGGCCACCACGAAGCCGAGCGCGTCCCAGGCGGCGTTGGCCAGCGGGTTGTCGGCGGCGTTGTGCAGGCGCACCTCGTCCAGCCCGTGCTCGCGGCACCATGCCTCGGCGGTCGCCATGAGCAGGTGCAGCACACCGCCGCGCCGAGCCGCGGGACGAACGTAGACCGAGGCCACGTACCCGTAGCGCGCCGGCTCGAGCAGCGGCGACCCCATGCCCTCCATGCAGCGCAGGATGCCCACCACGCCACCATCCTGCTCGGCGAGAAAGGTCACCTCGTCGTCGCTGGCGAGCTGCGCGGCGAACAGCCGGCGCGCCCGTCGCGGCGCGTCGGCGCGCAGCCGCCCGTACACCGGGTTTCCGCGGTGCTCCCGCAGCAGCGCCAGCCGCAGCTCCACCACCACGTCCAGATCGTCCGGGTCGGCGCGACGCACGGACACGTCGGGGTCCCGCGCGCGGGCAGCGGCGCCGCTGCCCGCCTCATGGCGGCGAACCGAGTGGTGACGGTGCATGACGGGCTACGCTACCGCGCCCGTGGTGGGCGCGCCAGGGCCGTGCCCTGGTGCGGCGGCGGGCGGCTCAGCCGCCCAGTCCACCGTCGAAGAAGTCCTGGTTGGGTCGCTTGCGCCGCTCGCTGCTCGCTCGGCCGTACTGCCCCGTATCGGAGCGCGAGATCTTCTTGCGCGCCACCAGCGACTCGAGCGCCAGCTCGCACGCCGCCACGGTGAACGCCGTGTCGTCCGGTGCGGCGAGCCCCAGGTCGCGCACCAGCTCCTGCAGCCCCGGCACACTGCCCATCGCCTGGTGCATGGTGTCGGCGCTCGCGTCGTCCGTCACCTGCAACGCGCCGCCGGCGTCGAACCACATCACGATGTCGTCGGTGTCGGCCTCGCGCACGCGCTCGCGGAAGGTGGTGTCGGCCGCACGTCGGATGAGCTCGCGGGCGATGGCCTGCCCGCCCACCAGTTCTCCCTCGTACTCCAGCTCGATCTTGCCGGTGATGCTGGGCAGCGCGGCGTAGACGTCGGCCAGCCGCGGCACGATCTCCTCCTCGCCGGTGAGCAGCGCGCGGCGCTCGGCGTTGGAGATCATGTTCTCCATCACCGTGATCGGCATGCGCTGCGACACCCCGGAGCGTCGGTCGATCCGCTTGTCGGTGCGCGCCTCGAACGCCACGCGCTCCACCACCTCGGCCACGAAGTCGGGCACGCGCACCGGCCGGGCCTCGCGCTGGGTCCACGCCTCCTGCTCGGTGATGGCCATCCCCAGCTCCACCGTCTCCGGGTAGTGCGTCATCACCTCGCTCCCGATGCGATCCTTGAGCGGTGTGATGATCTTGCCGCGCGCCGTGTAGTCCTCGGGGTTGGCGGTGAAGCAGAGCAGCACGTCCAGCGGCAGGCGCACGGGATAGCCTTTGATCTGGACGTCCCCCTCCTGCATGATGTTGAACAGTCCCACCTGCACCTTGCCGGCCAGGTCGGGCAGCTCGTTGAGCGCGAAGATGCCGCGGTTGGCGCGCGGCAGCATGCCGTAGTGGATGGTGAGCTCGTCCGAGAGCACGTGCCCGCCGCGCGCCGCCCTGATGGGATCCAGGTCGCCGATGATGTCGGCGATGGTCACGTCCGGCGTCGCCAACTTCTCCACGTAGCGCTGCGAGCGGTCCACCCACGCGATGGGCGTGTCGTCGCCGGCCTCGGTGATGATGGTGCGCGCGTACTTGGAGATGGGCGTGAACGGATTGTCATTCACCTCGCTCCCCGCCACGATGGGCATGGCGTCGTCGAGCAGGCTCACGAGTGCGCGCAGGATGCGCGACTTGGCCTGGCCACGCAGGCCGAGCAGGATGAAGTTGTGCCGCGAGAGCAGCGCGTTGACGAGCTGCGGCATCACTGTCTCGTCGTAGCCCAGGACGCCCTGGAACAGCGCACCGCCGCACTCGAGCCGGGCGAGGAGATTCTGCCGCAGCTCGTCCTTCACGGTGCGGTTCTGCCGCTCGGGCGCGCCCCATGGACTCTCGCGCAGGGCGCCGAGCGTTTCGGGATGAGACGACAAAGCGTAACTCCGTTGAGGGTCAGAAGTCCCCTGCAGCCGGCAAGAAGCGAGCGCGTCGCGCGCCCGTCCGGCGCATCGCTGGTCTAACACCCCGGTGCCCGGCGAAGTTGCGTGAAGCCCGCGGTACGAACGACGCCATGCGGAGTCGTACGTGCCGCGGGCCTCAGTCGCCGGCCGGCGAGACCTCCACCAGGTTGTCGTAGAACACCGGCCCCCCACCCAGATCCGTCTCCCGCTGGGAGGTGGTGTCGTTGGCGTTGCGCCCATCGGGCGCGAGCCTGCCCCACCAGATGGACGGCGCCCAGGCCACGCCCTCGCGAATGCCCTCGCTCACCCGGGCGACGGCGGCAAAGGCGCCGCGGTCGTTGTGCACCAGCACCCGGTCGCCCACGGCGATCCCGCGCCGCTCGGCGTCCGCCGGGTGCAGCAGGCACTCCGGCTCGGCGCCCCGGCGCAGCGACGCGATGTTCACGAACGTGGAGTTCAGGAACTGGTGCCGGGGCGACGAGATGAGCACCAGCGGGTAGCGCGCCGCCAGGTCGGGCGCGGTCTCGGGGAGCTCGTACGGGGGCGTGTAGGTGGGCAGCGGATCGAGCCCCATCTGCTCCAGTCGGCCGGACCAGAGCTCGCACCGACCGCTGGGCGTTGGAAAGCCGCCTTCGGCATAGGGGAGGTATGGGCGGGGCACGTCCAGGCGCGCCCAGCCGTCCGCGAGCAGCCGCTCGAAGGTCACTCCGGCCATCCGCGGATGACCGCTCCGCAGGGCCTGGCGGATGAGAGTGACGTCGTCGTCCGCGAAGATGGGGTCGGCGAGTCGCGGGAATGCGCGCCCCATGCGCGCGGCGAGCAGCCGGAAGATCTCGCTGTTGGGCCTGGCCTCGCCAAGCGGGGCGATGGCCGGTTGGTTGAGCGTGGCGTAGAGATGCCCGTAGGCCAGGTGCACGTCCCAGTGCTCCAGCTGGGTCGTGGCCGGCAGCACGATGTCCGCCCAATCGGCGGTATCGGTCTGGAAGTGCTCCAGCACCACCGTGAACAGGTCCTCGCGGGCCAGTCCCTGCCGTACCGTCCCGCGCTCCGGTGCCACCGAGGCGGGGTTGGAGTTGTAGACCACCAGCGCCTGCACCGGCGGCCCACCCACTCCGGCATCGGGCCGCGTGAGCGCGTCGCCCAGACGGATCATGTTGATGGTGCGCACCGGCGGCGAGAGGTCCGGGCGCTGCAGGGCGGCCGTGTCGAAGCGGAACGCGGCGCTCGTGGAGAGCTGCACGCCGCCGCCCGGGCGACGCCAGTGGCCGGCGAGCGCGGGCAGGCACGCGATGGTGCGCACCGCCATGCCGCCTCCCGCGTGGCGCTGCAGCCCGTAGTTGACGCGGATGAACGCCGCCCGCGCCTCACCATACTGGCGCGCGAGCGTGCGGATG
>DATANT010000254.1:0-1581 GCA_036266115.1 Gemmatimonadaceae bacterium
TGGACGCCGAGAGTCCCCCGCCGAAGATCGGGTTGCGCACGTAGTTGCCAGCGGCATCGCGCTCGCGCAGGTCGAACACGGCCGGCGTGTAGGCGAAGGCGTACACGGGGCTGGTGAACGAGTTGTCGTTGTTCGCGAGCCCGCGATCCAGCACGTTGCGGATGGCGCCCAGCCCCACCGAGGCCGTGAGGCGCGAGCCCCAGTTGTGGTCGAGGTTCACGCGGAGCGACTGGAGGGTCGCGCCGGTGTTCTTCGCGAGGCCCTCCTCGCGGCGGTGCGTGGCGGAGGTGTAGTAGCGCGTGGCGTCGCTGCCGCCGGAGGCCGTCACCGCGGTCTCGTACGCCGGCCGCCGGTTGTCGAAGAACTCGCGCTCCAGATCCACGTTGGCCGAGGCGGGAATGCTCCCATCGGGAAAGCGCGTGTTCAGGTAGGCGGTGGCGGCGGCGTTGGTGGTGGCCCCGTAGCGGAGCCCGAGCACCTCGGACACCTCGCTGTACGTGCGCTGGCCCAGGTAGCGCAGCGGCGCCGCGACGCCCACCCGCTGCGACACGGTGACCCGCGGCGCGCCCGCCTGGCCACGCTTGGTGCGGATCACCACCACGCCGTTGCTCGCCCGCGAGCCGTAGATGGCGGTGGCCGAGGCGTCCTTCACGATCTCGATGCTCTCGATCTCGCTCGGGTTCAGGTCGGCGAGCCGGTTGACGTTCTGATCCTGGCTCGCGCCGCCGCGCGTGACGGTGGACGCGCCGGCCGAGTACGCGTCGTTGGACGAGATGATGCCGTCGATCACGATGAGCGGCTCGCCGCTGCCCAGGATGGACGACGTGCCGCGGATCTGGATCTGCCCGCCGCCGCCCGGGGCGCCGGTGTTCAGGTTGATGCTGGCGCCGAGCACCTTGCCCTGCAGCGCCTGCTCGATGGACTGCGCCGGCGCCACGGTCACCTGCTCCGCGGTCAGCTCGGCGCCGGCGGTGGTGGCGGTGCGTCGCGCGACGCTGGAGCGATCGCCGGCAATCGTGATCTCGCCGAGCGTGATGGGACGCGGCTCGAGGACGATGCGGACCTCCGAGTCCGACTCCGCCACCCGGAGCTGTTGCGGCGCGAAGCTGATTGCCCGCACGACGAGCGTGGCCGCGCCCGCCGGAAGGGTGATGGCGAAGTGCCCGCGCTCGTCCACGCGCGCGGAGGTCGCGATGCCCACGGCGGTGATGGACGCGAACGGGATGGGCTGCCCGCCCACCTGCGTGACGACGCCGGTGACGCGCCGCGTGAGGGGTGTCTGCGCCTGCGCGAGCGACGCGAGCGTCGTGGCGCCGATGGTCGCGGCGACGAGCGCGGGTATCGCGCGACGAACGAGGGACCTGACGAGCCTGTGCATCGGGTGGGGTTCCGGGTGATGAGGTGTCGGCCGGCGGCCGACGTGGTGCGGCGCGCGGCGCCGCGGGAAACGAGAAAGGCCCACCCGGTGAGGGGTGGGCCTTGAGCCGGCTGGTGACGCGCACGTGGCGCGTGGAATCACGCGTCCGCCGCCTCCCACGCCGATGCTCCCGCCGACCCCAGGGGGATCTGGCGGCAACACAT
>DATANT010000255.1:0-12536 GCA_036266115.1 Gemmatimonadaceae bacterium
TCACCCGCCCCGTCACTTGCCCGTCCACTGCCGCCACGTATCCTCCGCCGTCCCGATGGTGAGCTGATGCTGGTGCCGCACGAGCGGAAGGCGCAGCAGCAGCGGCTCGTCCACCAGCTTCTGCAGCCATCGCTCGTCCGAGTACGACGCGTAGGCCAGTCCCAGCTCGCCAAAGCGCCGCGAGTCGCGGTCCAGCAGCGCGGTCACGCCGAACTTCTGCGCGAAGCGCTTGAGCTCTCCAGGCGACGCCGCACGCTCCATGAGGTCCACGAAGTGCGTCTTCACACGGCGCTCGGCGAAGAAGCGGAGCGCCTTGCGGGTGTCGGGGCTTTTCCTGATGCCGAAGATCTGGACTTCCATGCGCTGGGCGGGCCCGGCTCGTTACGATTGGCGTTGCTGCTGGAACTTCCACGCTCGCCGCGCAATCTAACCGTCGCATGACGTCGTCCCATACGTATTCGCCGGCCTGGTGGGTTCCCGGGCCACATCTCAAGACGCTGTGGGGCAGGTTCTTCCGCCGCCCGCCGCGGCTGCCGCTCCACGTGGAGCGATGGGTCACGCCCGACGACGACTTCGTGGACGTCCATCGCCTCGCGGCGCCGCCGGGCAGCCCGCAGCTCCTGCTGCTGCACGGCCTGGAGGGCAGCGAGCGCTCGCACTACGTGGCCGGCGTGTTCGACGAGGCGCGGCGGCGTGGATGGGCGGCCACGCTGCTCGTCTTCCGCTCGTGCGGTGGGCAGATGAACCACGCGCGCCGGCTCTACCACTCCGGCGAGACCCAGGACCTGGCCTTCGCCGTGCGGCGGCTGATCGCCGAGCGGCCGGGCGACGCGCTGCTGCTGGCTGGGGTGTCGTTGGGCGGCAACGTGCTGCTCAAGTGGCTGGGCGAGATGGGCGCGCAGGCGCCGCCCGAGGTGGTGGCCGCCGTGGCGGTGTCCGTGCCGTTCGACCTGGCGCGCGGCTCGCGCCACATCAACCGGGGCTTCAGCCGGGTGTACGAGCGGCACTTCCTGCGCTCGCTGCGCCGCAAGGCGCACGCGAAGCTCGCCGTGTACCCCGACCTGGTGAGCGGGGCCCGGCTGCGGGCAGCGCGCACCATGTGGGACTTCGACGACGCGGTGACGAGCGTGGTGCACGGCTTCGCCGATGCCGCCGACTACTACGAGCGCTCCAGCTCCATCCGCTGGCTGCCCGCCGTGCGCCGGCCCACGCTGCTGCTCAGCGCCGTGGACGACCCGTTCCTGCCGCCGGAGGTGCTCGACGAGGTGCGAGAGCTGGCCGCCCGGAACCCGAGCCTGCAGCCGGAGTTCGTGCAGCACGGCGGCCACGTGGGGTTCGTGAGCGGACGGGTGCCGTGGCGGCCGTTCTGGTACGCGGAGTGGCGGCTGGTGGAGTTCCTGGCCGGACATCTGGATGGGTGGTGCGGCGCTGGCGCCCGGCCGGCGACGGCCGCCGCGAGCCAGCCGGGTTGACCGTCGCGGTGGGCCGCGCCGCCGGCCGCCCGCGCGGGAGTATGGCGCACGCCGTCGCGAGCTCGGCCTCGCGCCATCCGCCACTCGGCGCGACATTTCCTGCGGACCCACCACTTCGAGGCTGACGATGCGTGTTCTGCCCTCCGGGCGTTCCCTGGCCCCGCTGCTCGCCGCGCTCGCGCTGGGCGCGGCGCCGCTGGCCGCGACGCTCTCCGCGCAGCAGATGGACCACGCCGATCATCTGGCCCACGCCGGGCCGGCCGCCGGCGGCACGGCGGGTGCCCACCGCACCGCCGATTCCACGCTCCCCGCCGGCGCCGGCGAGGCCGAGGCGCGGCTCGCGGCCTCGCCGCGGCACGGGGAGTGGGTGATGATTCCCGGCGGTGCCCCGGGCGACAGCGTGCGGGCGTGGGTGGTGTACCCCGAGCGCAGCGACCGGGCGCCCGTGGTGCTCGTGGTGCATGAGATCTTCGGCCTGAGCCCGTGGATCCGCGCCGTGGCCGACCAGCTCGCGGCCGATGGCTTCATCGCCGTCGCGCCCGACCTGCTCACCAGCAAGAACCTGCCCGGCTCGCCCGACAAGGTGGACCCGCAGGCCGCCTCCGCCGCCATCCGCACCCTGGACCGCGCGGTGGTGGCGCGCCAGCTCGATGCCGTGGGCCGCTACGCCACGGCGCTGCCCGCGGCGCGCGACACGTACGGCATCGTCGGCTTCTGCTGGGGAGGTGGCACGTCGTTCGCCTACGCCACGCACGCCCCCCGCCTGGGGGCGAGCGTGGTGTACTATGGCCCCTCGCCAGAGCCGGCGGCGCTCGCGTCCGTGCGGGCGCCCGTGCTCGGTCTGTACGGCGGCAACGATGCTCGCGTCAACTCCACCGTGCCCGCGGTCGACTCGGCCATGAAGGCGATGAAGAAGACGTTCGAGCCGCACTTCTTCGAGGGCGCGGGGCACGGGTTCCTGCGCCAGCAGGATGGCCAGAACGGCGCCAACCTGAAGGCCACGCAGCAGGCGTGGCCACTCACCGTGGCCTTCTTCCGCAAGCATCTGGGCCGCTGACGGCACTCGGTCGCGCCCAGTGGCACCGATGGGCCACGGGCGAACGCGCGGCGGCACTCTTGTGCCGCCGCGCGTTCGTGTCTAGCTACCAAGCGTAGCGAGAGGGCGCGCCCTGGTCGCCGCCGACGCTGAGCGGCGCGACGCCGCCGCGGCGCCCGCCACCCCACTCCCGATCCTGCCGCCCGATGTCGTTCGTCTTTCTCGGCTCCCTGCTCGTGGGCCTGTTGCTCACCGTGTACACCATGCTCACCGGCGTGGAGCGGCCCCGCGCGGGAGCGGGCATCGTGCCGGCGCGGTCGGTGATCGGCGCGCTGGTGGTGGCGACGTTCCTCGCCGCGTTCGGCATGGTGGGCTATCTGCTGCTGCGCTCCGCCGCGCTGGGTGTCGCGGGTGCCGTGGCGATCGCCGCGCTCGTGGGTGCCGTCGCCGCCGCCGGCGCGCTGGCGCTGGTGACCAAGTGGGCGGTGCCGGCGGCGCTGGACGACGAGGTGGACGAGCGCTACCTGCTCCAGGGTACGCCGGCGCGTGTGACGCGAGCCATCGGCGCGGACGCGCCGGGCGAGGTGCGCTTTGCCGCGGAGGGCGGCGAGTTCGTGCGCACCGCGCGCAGCTTCGACGGCCAGCCCATCGAGGCGGACGTGGAGGTGGTGATCGACCGGTTGGAGGATGGCGTGGCGTACGTGGAGTCGTGGGCGGTGGTGGAGCAGCGGCTCTAGCGGGCGTTCCAGCCGGCGGCCGCTCGCCGCGCCCACCCGGCGCTCCTAACCCGCGAGCGCCTGCGGCTGCACCGTCGGCTCCGTGCGCAGTCCCGCCGCCGACCCGTGGATCGTGGCCCCGCGGGGGATGGTGATGCGCCAGGCTTCCGGCGCGGTGGGATCGGCCACGAAGGTGCGCACCGTGAGGTCGCCGTCGAAGTACAGCTCCAGCTCGTAGGTGCGCGGGGCCACCGCGAGGCCCACCACGGCGCGCCCGCGCAGCACCTCGGTGGCCTGCTCCGCCTCGCGGTGCAGTGCGTACGGCTCCACCGCGTCGGGGTCGAAGTCGATCGCGTCGGCACCGGTGATCACGCCATCCGGCCCCACCAGCTGCCAGCACGTGCCGCACGACACCTCGATGGGCGGCCCGCCGGCGTCCGCTCGATCGAGGTAGAGCTGCAGCGTGTACAGAAAGAGGCGCTGGCTCACCACCGTGCGTCCCACGATCTGTTGGCGCAGCGCGAGAAGCTCGGCAGGCGAGTGCATCGCGACAGGAGCGAAGGGTGTGCGACGGCGCGGGCGTGCGGCCCGCAGCGCCCCGGGAATCGCGGGCGCGACACAGATGGCAGCCAACGGCTGTGCCCGCAATCAGTGTGCCTGTGAGCCCGATCACGCTCGTGTTGCATTCGCGCGAATCTCGCGAGTGCGCGGCGTGATCGCGCGGGACTCACCCGCCGGCCAGCGCGCGCCGCAGGATCGCGATCTGTCCGCCGTGATACGCCGCGTGCTGCGACGTGCCGTGCAGCAGCACGCGCGCATCGTGGCTGCGTCCGGGCACCACCGCGCCGAGCTCCGCGTCGGTCAGGTTCTCGGCCGCCGAGGCGAGATCGAAGAACGCCGCCGCCAGCTGGTCCTGCGCCACCGTCCACGCCTCGGCGTCGGCGATGGCGGGTTGGGGAGGCCAGTCCTCGGCGCTCGTCGGTTCCACCGGGTGCCCCGCCAGGCGACGCTGCGCGACGGTGGCCCAGGTGGTGAGGTGCGCCACCAGCTCCCACACGCTGTGCGCGCCGGGCACCGGATGCGCCGCCGCGTCCACCGCGGTGAGCCCCTCGAGGAGCTGCTCGAGCGAGGGGCCGTGCCACGGCTCGCCCGCGATGGCCTGTCGCAGCTCGTTGGCGATGCTGGCGCCGCTCTCCATGTGTCAGCCGCCGGCGGTCAAGGTGTGGTCATGGTGCCGGCGCGCCCGGCCAGCGGCCAGCGCACCGGGCGGGCGGCGCCGGCCTCGCCCCACCACGGCGCCAGCTCGCGCACCAGCGGCGCGACCGGATCGTCGCCGTGCGCCTCCACGTAGCGGTGCACGGCGGACCACGTGCGCAGGTAGCCGGCGAGCGCGTCCAGCGTCAGCGTGGCCTCGATGGCGAGGTCCGGCAGCGCGAACTCCGCGAACGGAAACGGGAGCGTGCGGTAGCCCGCGTCCACCAGCCGCCGCTCGGGAGCCCAGTATGGTCCCAGCGTGTGGTCGTAGAGGTCGCGCACGAGCGTGTCGGCATGGGGCGCGATCTCGATGAGACCGTAGCACCATACGGCCAGAATGCCGCCCGGCGCGAGCACTCGCCACGTCTCGGCGTAGAAAGCCGGCAGGTCGAACCAGTGCACCGCCTGCGCGACCGTCACCACATCCACCGATGCCGCCGGCAGCCCGCTCGCCTCGGCGGGCGCCAGGCGGTACTCCACCCCGGGGTGCGCCGTGGCCCGCGCGAGCTGGGCCGAGCTGGCGTCCGTGGCGATGACGCGCCGGAAGTACGGGGCGAGGCCGAGTGCGGCCTGCCCGTTGCCGGTGCCGCAGTCCCAGGCCAGCGCACGGCCAGGCGCGCGCTCCGCGATGGCGGCGAAGAGCGCGTCGGGGTAGCGGGGCCGGAAGGCCGCGTAGTCGATCGCTCCGTGCGAGAAGTGATCGCGAAACGCCATCGCGGGCCGGCCGTGCGGTGTGGTCATCCGGGGCGCGCCGCCATGACGAACACTCGCAGCCACTCGGGCCAGTTGCCGCTCATCTCGAAGTAGTCGTCGAAGTAGTGCAGGCCGGCCGCCTCGAGCTCGTCGAGGGTGCGCGTGAGCGCATCGTCGTCGAACACGGGCCCGAGGGCGATGAGCTCTCCCTCCACGTTGAACTCGTCGGCGGTGAGCCCCAGGCGCTCGTCGAGTGCCGCGCGGGTGAGTCCGGCCTGGTCGAAGGCGGCCTTGCGGATGAAGAGGGTGGGGTGATTGGCGGCGACGTCGAGCGGCATGGCGGACGGTGGGAGGAGGGGCAGGATGGGGGAACGGGCGCGGGATCCCCGGGCTCGAATATGCGTCGGCTGGCCGACCCTCGCATCACGCAGGTGCGAGCGCTCTGCTCGCCGGGGCGCTCATCCGCTGCCACGCCGCGCCCTTGCCGCACGGCGTATCCGAGTGAGGATTGGCGGGCGCTCCCCTTCGGGCCCCGAGCACCCGGGCGCCGGAGCCGCATCGCAGGGCCAGCGCATGGAGCAGGGAGGCAGGCATGGTCGTCCCACACTCACCGCGTACCGCGGCCGGCGCGATATCGCCGGCACCCGTTGGCGAGGCGTCGTCCAGCGCGGCTCCCCGGTCGGGCGGCGCCCTGCCGCGCCGGCTCGGCTTCTGGGCGACCACCGCGGTGATGGTGGGCTCCATCATCGGGAGCGGCATCTTCCGCGTGCCGGCCGCGGTGGCCGCCGACGTGGGGTCGGTAGGCGGCCTGACGACCGTGTGGGTGCTCGGCGGGGTGATCGCGCTCTGCGGCGCGCTGGCCACCGCCGAGCTGGCGGCCGCCTTTCCCGAATCGGGCGGCGTGTTCGTCTACCTGCGCGAGGCGTACGGACCGGGGGTCGCCTTCCTGTACGGCTGGACGATGTTGTTCCTCGCGCCGGCGGGCACGGCGGGGCTCTCGCTCGTGTTCGCGGAGTACCTCGGCACGCTCGTGCCGCTCTCGCCGAGGGGTGTGCACGCCGTTGCCGCCGGTGCCATCGTCGTGGTCGCGGCCGCTGGCTACCGCTCCGTCCGCGGCGCGGGCGCCATCCAGAGTGCCGCCACCGTGGGCAAGCTCGCCGCCCTCGCGGCGCTCATTGGCGCCGCGTTCCTGCTGGGCGACGGCACCGCCGGCTCCTTCGGCCGCGGCGCACCGGCGCCATCGGAGGCGCGCTGGGGTGGCGTGGGCCTGGGACTCGTGGCGGCGCTCTGGGCGTACAACGGCTTTCAGGACATGGTCTCCATCGCCGGCGAGGTGCGCGACCCCGGACGGGTGCTGCCGCGCGCGCTGCTGGCCGGCAGCGTCGCCGTGATCGCCGTCTACCTGGCCACGAACGCCGCGTACCTGTACGTGCTCCCGTACGACGCGCTGCGCGACTCGCCGCTCGTGGCGTCCGACGCCATGGTACGGGTGCTCGGCGCCGCCGGCTCCGGCGCCGTGGCCGTGATGGTGATGGTCTCGACGTTCGGGGCGCTCAACGGGCTGGTGCTCACCAACCCGCGGGTGTTCTACGCCATGGCCACGGAGGGGCTGCTGTTCGCCCCGCTGGCCCGCGTGCACCCGCGCTACGGCACGCCGCACGTGGCCATCCTGGTGTTCGCGGTGGTCACGCTGCTCTGCGTGTGGTCGCGCAGCTTCGAGCAGCTCGCCGAGGCCTTCGTTCTGGGCATCTGGCCGTTCCTGGCGCTCACGGTGGCCGGAGTGATCGTGCTGCGGCGCACGCGGCCCCACCTCTACCGCCCGTACCGCACGCCGGGCTATCCCGTCGTGCCGCTCGTCTTCATCGCCGGTACGGTATGGGTGGTGGGCAGCGCGCTCGTCGCGCGTCCGGTGTCCACGCTCGCTGGGGTGGGGCTCTCGCTGCTCGGCATCCCCATCTATCTGGGGTGGCGAGCCATGCGCCGACGCCGCGCGTCGGCCGCGAATTCCGTCACGCCCTGATGGGCGCGTCGCACGCCGTCGCGCGCTCGCGAAACCCCCTCGCACTCCGCCCCCGACGCGGCCCCGGTCGATATCTTTCGCTCATGTCGCCCTCGCTCGAGCACACCTTCGACGTCCTGATCGTCGGCGCCGGCCATGCCGGCACCGAGGCCGCGGTGGCCGCCGCGCGGCTGGGCGCGGACGTGGGGCTGGTGACCAGCTCGCTGGAGACCATCGGGCAGATGTCGTGCAACCCGGCCATCGGCGGCGTGGCCAAGGGGACGGTGGTGCGCGAGGTGGACGCGCTGGGCGGGATCATGGGGCGGGCGACGGACCTGGCCACGCTGCAGTTCCGGATGCTCAACCGGAGCAAGGGCCCGGCGGTGTGGGCGCCCAGGGCGCAGTGCGACCGCGGGCTGTACCGGCGCGCCGTGCGCACGTTGCTCGAGGCGCAGCCGCGACTGCAGACCATCCAGGGCACCGTCGCCCGGCTGCTGCTGAGCGACGACGGCGGCCAGGTGCTCGGCCTGGAGACGCTCGAGGGGCGGCGCTTCGGGGCCCGGTGCGTGGTGATCACCACGGGCACGTTCCTGCGCGGCCGCATCCACATCGGCACCACCACGGCGTTCGCCGGCGGGCGAGCCGGCGACGCGCCGGCCACCCACCTGGCGGAGCAGCTGGAGGCGCGGGGGCTGGGCGTGGCGCGCTTCAAGACCGGCACGCCGCCGCGCATCGACGGGCGCACGGTGGACTACACGCGCCTGGAGCGGCAGGAGAGCGAGCTGGCGGCGTTCGGGTACCGGTGGAGCCATTTCTGGGGTGAGGAGGTCGGGGGTACTGCGGGTGGCGGGGGCGGGGCGGAGGAGCCGGGGGTCAGCGGCGAGCGGTCGGTTGGCGAGCGGGGGTCCCCCCCCAACCACGAGGGTACCACCCCTCCCGCCCTCCCCCAGCACCATTCCCCCGCCACCGCCATCCTCTCCACGCCGAAGCCCGCCTCGCTCCCCCAGCTCCCCTGCTGGACCACCTACACCAGCCCCGCCACCCGCCGCATCATCGCCCACAACATCGGCCGCTCGGCCATGTACGGCGGCGCCATCGGCAGCCGCGGGCCGCGCTACTGCCCGTCCGTCGAGGACAAGATCGTCAAGTTCCCCGACGCCGAGCGGCACCAGATCTTCCTGGAGCCCGAGGGGCTGGAGACGTCGGAGATGTACGTCAACGGCCTGAGCACCTCGCTCCCCGCCGACGTGCAGCTCGAGATCCTGCACTCCGTGCCCGGGCTGGAGCAGGTGCGGATGACGCGCGCCGGCTACGCCATCGAGTACGACTACTATCCGCCCACGCAGCTCGACGCCACGCTGCAGGTGCGCGCCGTCGCGGGGCTCTACTTCGCCGGGCAGATCAACGGCACCACCGGCTACGAGGAGGCGGCCGGTCAGGGCGTGGTGGCGGGGCTCAACGCCGGTCTCGCCGCCCTCGGGCGCCCGCCGCTCGTGCTGGGGCGCGAGACCTCGTACCTGGGGGTGCTGGTGGACGACATCGTCACGCGTGGCGTGGACGAGCCGTACCGCCTGTTCACCTCGCGCTCCGAGTTCCGGCTCACGGTGCGGCAGGACAACGCGCTGCGCCGCCTGGCCACCGTGGCTCGCGAGCTCGGCCTCTATGTGCCGGCCGAGGAGGAGCGCGTTGCCCGCCGGCTGGGCGACGAGGATGCCGCGTTGCGGTTGGCGCACGCCACCAGCGTCCGCGCCGACGAGGTGGCCGTGGTGCTCGGCGCCGCCGGCAGCCCGCTACCGGCGCACGCCGTGCGGGTGGCCGAGCTCGCGAAGCGCCAGCAGGTGTCGCTCGCCCACCTCTTCGCCGCCGCCGGCGTGGGGGGCGAGCTGGGCGCGGAGGCCATGGTCACCGCGGAGCTCGAGCTCAAGTACGCGGGCTACTTCGTTCGCGAGCGGCAGCAGGCCGAACGCATGCGGCGGATGGGGGAGTTCGTGCTCGCCGCGGATCTGCCGTATGCCGAGTTCCGCTCCCTGTCGCTGGAGTCGCGGCAGAAGCTGGCCTCGCTGCGGCCCGGCACGCTCGCGCAGGCATCGCGGGTGCCGGGCGTGAGTCCCAACGACCTGCAGAATCTCGTGGTCGAGGTGGAGCGGTGGCGGCGGTCGGCGTCGCGCGCGGAGACGCGCATCGGGGCCGGGGAGTAGCCGCCGCTCTGGATCGGGAGTGGGCTGCGACCAGCGATCGGCGCGTGGCCGCGCGCAGGCATCCGCGGCCGCGCGCCCACCTCGCCTCATCCCCGACCCGCCAGTGGCAGCGTGACCGTCACCACCGTCCCCTCCTCCCCGCTCGCGACCCCGATCGCCCCCCCATGATCTCCCGCGATCCGCTCGCACAGCGGCAGCCCCATCCCGCTCCCCCCGGGCTTCGTGGAGAAGAACAGCTCGAACACCCGCGGTAGCGTCTCCACCGGAATCGCCGGACCGCCGTTCCGCAGCCGGCATCGCCACTCCCCGGACGACAGCACGCTGCTCTCGAGCATCAAGTCGCTCGCCTCGGGGGCCGCGTCCACCGCGTTCTCCAGCACCGCCCCGAACATCTGCGCCAGCCGCTCCGCGTTCAGCAGGCAGCGCGCCGGGCGCTTCGCGCGATCGCGGCACAGCACCAGTCCGCGGCTCTCCAACTGGCCGCGGCTCGCCTCGATCACGTCGTCCCACACCGCGTCCGGATCGCCCGGCGAGAGCGGCGGCGTCGATCGGCCGTAGTCCAGGAGCGATCCCGCCATCCGGTTCAGCCGCTCCGCCTCGCGCAGGATGCGCCCCACGTTCTTCTCCAGCACCGGGTCGTCCTGTGCGCGAAAGCGCAGCAGCTGCGCGGCGGACGCGATGCCGGACAGCGAATGGCGCAGCTCGTGCGCCGCCCCCGTGGCCACCTCGCCCATGGCCTGCAGGCGACGTGCGCCCGCCTCCCGCTGCGCCAGGCGGATGCGCTCCATCGCGGCCGCTGCCTGCGTTGCCAGTGTGGCGAGCGTCGCGAGCGCGCCGCCCGGTGCGCCGCCCAGCGTGTCGTCCAACGCGTCCGGGCTCCCCTGGTCGTCCCTGCGCACCGTGATCGCGCCCCGCACCCCGGCGGCGGCGATGGGCGCGGTGAGCTCCACTCCCGTGGCGTCCCGCGACACCAGCACGCGGCCCTGCGCGAGCGCCTCCAGCCACGCGGGCGCCAACCGCTGCTCGAGTGCGGTGGCGTCGTCCGGATAGCCGGCGTGGTGCACCAGCCGCGGCGTCGCCTCGTTGCCGTCGGCCAGCGCGATCGCCACCCGTTCGGCCTGCGCTGCCAGCCGCGCCTGCTGCGTCAGCTCCTCGCAGAGCTGGCGCTGCGACGTCGCACGCACGAGCGCGACGCCGGCATCCACGAGCGCCTCGCACGCCCGGTGGCTCGGCGTGACGTCCACGAGGGCGAGGACGAAGCCGACGAGCGCGCGGTCGGTGCCCTCCTCGCCGTCCAACAGCGGCGTCACCTGCGCATGGCACACGCCCGAGCCCCGGGCCGCGCCGCATGGCTGCTCCCAGTGCACCGCGGGCGCGCGTCCGGTGCGCAGCAGCGCCATCGCCTGCTCGATCCGCGGGCGGGCCGCCTGGTCGTCCATGGCGTCCCAGACGAACGCCCCCGGCGCTGCATTCTCCGGCGTTCCGCTCTCGGGTGATCCCTCGGCCGCGTCATGGCGCTCGGCGAACCGCGGCCAGGCGCCGCGGTTCGCGCTCGTGATGCGACCCTCCAGGTCCATGGCGTAGATCGTCATCGGCAGCGCGTCGAGCACGTGGCGGGCGAGCGCGAGCATGGTGGATGGGGTGGGATGGCGAGTGGACGAAGCGACGACGGGGTGCACCACGCTGTGGTGCACCCCGTCCCCGAACGATTCGTGCCGTCGTGCGCCACCCGGTCGATTGACGCCGAGCGGCCGCTGGCTCAGCGCCGGCGGCCGCCGCGCGCGGCCGCCTTCTTGGCCGTGCCTTTCCGGGGCGCGGCCTTCCGGGCGGAGGTCTTCCTGGCTGCCCCCTTCCGGGCGGTGGCCTTCTTCGCGGTAGCCTTCTTCGCGGCGCCCCTGCTCGCCGTCGCCGTCCTGCCAGCGCCCTTCCTGGCCGATGTCTTCTTCGCGGCCCCCTTCCGGGCGGTGGCCTTCTTCGCCGCGCCCTTCTTGGCCACGCCCTTCTTCGTGGTCGACTTCCGAGCCGTGGTCCGGGTGGCCGCCGCCTTCTTGGCGGTTCCCTTCCGGGTCGCGCTCTTCGCCGCACCCTTCCTGGCCGTCGTCTTCTTGGCCGCCCTCTTGACCCCGCCCTTCTTCGCCGCGGACTTCTTCGCGGCTGCCTTCTTCGGGGTGGCCTTCTTGGCGGCGCTCGTCTTCGTCGCCGTGGTCTTGGTCGCGCCCTTGGCGGCGCCCTTGGTCGCGGTCGCCTTCTTCGCAGCGCCCTTCCTGGCCGCGGGGGCGCTCGTCGGCTTCACGGCCGGAACCGGCGTGGCTGCCGGCGTGGGCGCCGGGGTGGCGCTGCCAGTGCCCCGGCCGGTCGGGCCGGTGCCCGTACGGCTCGTCTCGGCGCGCTTGCCCGACGACCGCGAGCTGGCGCGACCCGGCACGAACACCGCCACGTCGTCATCCTCGTCCACGACCACCAGGCCGGCCGCACCCTCCTCGCCCGCCTCCTCGTCCTCGTCCTCGTCATCCTCGGCGCTGTCCCAGAGGCTGCTCCCCTCCTCGCGGGTGGCGCCCCAGCCGCCCTCCTCGTCCTCGTCCTCGTCGTCGTAGCTGCTGCTCCCACCACCATAGCCAAGATCGTCGATGTCGTCATCGCGATCCGAGAACTGCAGGTTCGGCTGCAACTCCTCGCCGTGCGGCATGACCGCCTCCTCGAAGATGTGGTGTTGCCGGTGTCGCCGTATTGGTCGCTCGGCCTGTACGTCTGGAGCGCCGCGGTTCGCCGCACACCATGGGCCCCGTGCCTCGTTCCGGCGCGCGCATGCCATGTTTCGGTGCGCGCCACGAACGCGATCTCCACATACAGCAACGTGAGCGCCACGTCAAGCGCGCCCCCGTACTTTCCCGACTTTCCGGCGTCGCTCTCGTCCGGGCGATGCTCGAGCGCCGCGCGCCGCTCGCGTGCCGTGCGCCGCCCCCCGTCCGCTCGCAGGGGACTCCGTTCGCACCGCCAGGGTCACGGGCATGGGCGAGCGGATGCGCCGGAACGTCGGCACGCGCGCTGGAACGGTCGATGGCGGACGCCGCGTCTCCGGGACCCGGCTCCCGGGGTGACGACGCGTCGCGCGGGCGTCGCGGCCTCGTCCCCGGCCGGCGGCGACTCTCGCCGGCCACCGCGACGCCT
>DATANT010000256.1:0-3814 GCA_036266115.1 Gemmatimonadaceae bacterium
CCCGCTCCCGAACACCTCCCCGTCCCCGCCGGCCGCGATCACCACGTACTGCCGGCCACCGGCCAGCCGGTACGTCATCGGCGTCGCCTTCCCGCCAGCGGGGAGCGCCGCCTTCCCCAGCTCGCGCCCGGTCTCGATGTCGAAGGCGCGCAGGTGCCGGTCGAGCGTGGCCGCCACGAACACCAGGCCGCCGGCGGTCACCACCGGGCCGCCCAGGTTGGGCGAGCCCACCTTCGCCGCGGCCATCGCCGCGGCCGCCTCGTCCGACATCCCCGGCAGGTGCGCCGGTGAGCCCAGCGGCACCTCCCACCGCTTGCGCCCGGTGCGCAGGTCGATGGCCACCAGCGCGCCGAACGGCGGCGGCGTGCACGGCGCGCCGGAGGGGCCCAGGAGCAGGCGGCGGCGCATGGTCCACGGCGTGCCGCGCATGCGCGTGTACTCGTAGCCCAGGCGCGAGCCGGACCGGCGGTCCTCGTCCTTCACCCGGTCGGTCGGGATGAGCTGCACCTCGGCGGCGATGCGGTTCACCGGCACCACCACCAGCTGCCGCTCGGGATCGAACGCCACCCCGCCCCAGTGCGCGCCGCCGATGTTGGACGGCATCACCAGCGAGCCGCGCTGGCTGGGGGGCGTGAACACGCCGTCGTTGCGCAGCGACGCCATCGTGGCCGCGCACGCCGCGCGGTCCTCCGGCGTGAAGCCGAACGCGCTGTCCGCCGACACCGACTGTGGGCTGAGCGCGTCCACCGCGCTGAACGGCTGCGTGGGCGAGGCGCGCTCGCCCGGCACGTCGCTCGCCGGCACCGGGCGCTCGGTGACCGGGAAGATCGGCGCGCCGGTCTCGCGGTGCAGCACGAACAGCTGCCCCGTCTTGGTGGCCTGCAGCACCGCCGGCACGTCGCCGCCCTCGCGCCGCAGCGTCACGAGCGCCGGCGGCGAGGCCACGTCGTAGTCCCACAGGTCGTGGTGCACCACCTGGAACGCCCACGCCTTCCGGCCTGTGCTCGCGTGCAGCGCCACCACCGAGTTGGCGTCCCGGTTGTCGCCCAGCCGCAGCCCACCGAAGTAGTCCGGGCTCGCGCTGCCGGTGGGCACGAAGATCAGCCCGCGCGCCGGGTCCGCGGTGATCGCGCTCCACGCGTTCGCGGCGCCGGTGCGGTGCGCCACGTCGCCCTCCCACGTACGCCACGCGGCGTCGGTGGAGTCCTGCGGTACGGGATCCCACGTCCAGCGCAGCCGTCCGGTGCGCACGTCCCACGCGCGCACCTCGCCGCTGGCCGCGTCGATCCGGTTGTTGTCCGCCACCGCGGAGCCGGTGATCACCAGGTCGCCGATCACCGCCGGCGGCGAGGTGACCTCGTACTCCTCGGTCCAGTCGGGCGTGTTGCGCAGCCCCGTGCGCAGATCCACCGTGCCACCCTGGCCAAAGCCGGCGCACGGCGCGCCGGTGCGCGCGTCCAGCGCCACCAGCCGCGCGTCGATGGTGGCCAGCAGGATGCGCCGACGGCACGGTGCGCCCGGCGCGGCGAGCGAGTCGAGCCAGGTGGACACACCCCGATTCGTGAAATCGCCGAAGTCGAGCCCGCGGTCCACCTTCGCGTCCCACGTCCACCGCTCGGTGCCGGTGGTGGGGTCGAGCGCGATCACCTTGCCGAGCGGGGTGCTCAGGAACATGGTGCCGTCCACCACCAGCGGCGTGGCCTCGAACGACGTGTTGGCGTCCGTGCGGCGCTCGGGCTGCATCTCGCCGGTGCGATAGGTCCACGCCACCGCCAGCCGGCCCACGTTGTCGCGGTCGATCTCGTCCAGCGCGCTGTAGCGCGCGCCCAGCGCGTCCCCGCCGTACGCGGTCCACTCGGCGGCGGCGGACGGCGTGGACGTGGCCGGCGCGACGGCCACGGAGCGGGCGCCGCCCGGCGGCGCCGAGCAGCCCGCGGCCAGGCAGAGCGCGGCGACGGTGCCGAGTCCTGGCAGGGCTCGGCGCGGGAGCGGCAGGTAGAGCGAGACGGGCATAATGGGTGGGCGAGTGGAACGGTGGCGCGGCAACCGCGGGAGACGACGATGCGGCGCGCCCGCTCCACGCGCAACGAACGCGGGATCAGCGGGACTGTGGCGGGGCGAGCGGGACCGATGGGAGCGTGGATGCCGGCCGCCGACCCCCTCGCGTCACACGCTCACGGATGCTCGTCCCGCATTGCCAGCGTCGTCTTGTAGGACTCCACCGCGGCGCGGCGCCACCGCCGCCGCGTGGACGCCCCGCCCGCACCACAGGCACGAGCCCGAGTTTGCTTGATCGATGGAGAAGGCATACCTACCTTGGCGCCCCTGCACGCCAAGACGGAGAGGCCTCGGCGTCAGCGTGATACCCTATGGGCGGAGGCAGACGGTCATGACGCGAGCTCCTCGATTGGCGGCGGCAGCATTGGCGGTGGCGGCTCTCGCGGGCGGAACCCGCGCGGCGGGTGCGCAGAGCCCCGCATTCTGGACGGACTGGATCACCGCCGCGGCGAGTGGAGGGGGCGCCGGCACGGCCAGCGGCACGATCATGGTCGGCGCCACGCCGGTCACCATCGGCTATGCCGGCGAGTTCAACTTCGCGCAGACGTCGGGCGGCACCAACTACTGGCAGCCGCGGTCCACCTTCCTCGGCACGACGCTCACCGATGCGGCGCCCATCACCGCCGATCTCATCGCCATCAGCGGCGGCACGGGACTGACGAACACGTTCACGTTCTCGGCGCCCATCGTCGATCCGTTCATCAGCATCGTGAGCCTCGGCCGCCCCGGGGTGCCGGTGAGCTACACCTTCAGCTCGCCGTTCACGATCATCAGCGGCGGCCCCACCACCATCTTCGGCGGCGGCCCGCTCACGCAACCCTCCGCCAACACGGTGCTGGGCACGGAAGGCAACGGGACCATCCAGTTCTCCGGCACCTTCAGCACGCTGAGCTTCACCACCACGGGCGGCGAGTTCTGGAACGGCTTCACCATCGGCGTGGTGGGCACGGGCGACGGCACGCCGCCGCCCGCCGTGATCCCCGAGCCGTCCACGGTGTCGCTCATGGCGCTGGGACTAATCGGTCTGGCCGCGGCCGCGAGAACACGCCGTCGGCGCCTCGCGTAGCACGCGTCCACTCGACGGCGGATCGCTCCCGCCGTCCGACGACGCTCCTCACCAGCGCACGAGCTGGTGAGGGGCGTCGTCGTTGGAGCGATGCGGTGCCGGTGCACCGCGAGTGGACGCGGTCAGCGTCCGGGCGCTCCCCTTCACCCCCCGCCCCACCCCACCCGGTGCCGGCGGAAGAACTCCTCCACCGACGCGGGCAGCAGCAGATTGTCGGCGATGGCCGCGATCTCCTCGGCCTCGCGCCAGGCGGCTTCCAGATCGGCCAGCTCGCCCTCCAGCGCCTGACGCTCGGCGTCCTCGTGAGCGGCCATCTCCAGCGCCAGCCGCACCGCTTCGGGTTGCCCGGCAAAGGTCGTGGGCCGGTCTCCGCTCCGGGTGCGCGCGATGCGCGCGAAGTACGCGCGGGGATCGTCGTTCTCCTCGAGCAGCCGCACCGCGTCGCTCACCTGCTGCCGCGTGCCGCCGTAGCGGTTGAGGCGCGGCAGCAGTTGGCCGGCGGCGCGCAGCGCCGGCTCACCCCGCAGATAGATGAGCTGCTTCCTGCCGCGCGGCACACCCAGGGCCCACCCGCCGCCGTCGTCCGGCGCGAGCTGCACGTGCGGCAGATGCTTGCGGCGCACCGGCACCAGCGTGCCGCCGGGGTCGGGGATGCGCGCCACCACCTTCTCGGGCGAGCCGTTCACGATG
>DATANT010000257.1:0-9034 GCA_036266115.1 Gemmatimonadaceae bacterium
CCGAGGTGCACTTCGTCGGCCGAGGATCGCTGCCGGTCGCGGGCGGCACGAGCGACGCGGAGGCGTGGGTGCTGGCCGTGCTCGCGAAGCGCGCGCGGGCGCTGTTCGAGTTCGGCACCGCCACCGGCAAGACGGCCTATCTCTGGGCGCGCAATGCCCCCGAGCACGCACGGCTCGTGACCCTCACACTGGCGCCGGATCAGCTGCCGGAGTACACCCGCGAGTCCGACGACCGGGTGCAGGACGTGCAGAGCGCGCGGAGCGAGTCGGCGTTCGACGAGTTCCTCTACACGGGGACGGCCGTGGAGACGCGCATCACCCAGCTGTTCGGCGACAGCAAGCGGTTCGACGAGTCTCCGTATGAGGAGCAGTTCGACCTGATCTTCGTGGACGGCTCGCACGCCTACTCCTACGTGGTCAACGACTCGCGAAAGGCGCTCCGCATGTGCGCGCCGGGCGGCATCGTGCTCTGGCACGACTATCGTGGCGCCAGGCGCGCGGTCGGGGTGTTCCAGGCGCTGAACGAGCTGGCGCGGGAGCTGCCGCTCGTCCACCTGGCCGGCACCACGCTGGTGGCCTACCGGAAGCCGATCGCGTGATCGTCGCCGGCCGCCGCGGGAAGCGCCTGCCGCGCGTCGGTTCCCGACCCACTCACGGCGCGGAGGGCGCTCATGGCTGACTCGGCGCTGAAGCGGTTGGAGCTGAGGTGGCGATCGGCCGTGATGCGCACGGCCGCGCGACTGGCGCCGCGGCCGCTGCGTGCCGGCCCGCCCGATTGGGACGCCCGCCAGTACCGGGTGCTCTACCTCCGGTACGACCGGATCGGCGACATGATCATGGCCACGGGACTCCTGCGCGCCATCGCGACGTCGCATCCCACCATCCAGCTGGACGTCCTCGCCTCGCCGTCCAACGCACCGGTGCTCACGGGCAACCCGTACGTGCACCGCGTGCTGCAGTTCGACCGTCGGCGCAAGTCCGCGCTGCCCTCGGTGCTGCGCATGCTTCGCGAGGGACGGTACGACGCCGTCGTGGACGGGTCGGTGCTCATCCCGTCGGTGACGATGATGCTGCTCATGCTCGCGACCGGTGCGCCGTACCGCATCGGCATTGGTGGGCGGCGCAACGATTTCATCTACACGCTCCCGGTGCCGCCGGCGCCGCCGCACCTGCATGCGATCGAGCAGGCCGCGCAGACGGCGATCCCCTTCGGCGTGCGGCCCGAGACCACCAGCTGGCACACGGAGCTCTTTCTCGAGCCCGACGAGCTGGCGCACGCCGAGGCGTTCTGGGGGCCGCGCACCTGCGCTCCCCGGCTGCTCGTGAACGTGTCGGCCTTCACGCGCGACCGGCAGTGGCCGCTGGACCGTTACGCGGCGGTGCTGCGGCACGCGCGGCAGCTGGAGCCGAACGCGCGCGTGGTGGTGATCGCCGCGCCCGCGGAGCAGGCGGCGGCGCTCCCCGTGGCCCAGGCCAGCGGCGCGGAGCTCGCCCACACGGCCAGCGTACGCGACGCCTTCGCCCTCGTGGCCACGGCGGATGCCGTGTTCACGCCGGACACCAGCATCGCGCACGCCGCCGCGGCCACCGATACGCCGGTGGCGGTGATGTTCAAGGGCGGCTGGACGCTCCACGCCCCATACCGCGCGCGGGAGGTGCGCCTGGAAGCGGACGAGCCGTCGCTGGCCAACCTCCCGGTGGAGCGCGCGCTGGGCGCGCTCGAGCAGCTGCTGGCCATGATCCGCATCGCGTAGCGTTCCGGGTTCACACGGCGCTGCGCGGCGCGCACGGTCACCCGCGCGTGGTCACCCGCGCGCGGTCTCCGGCGGCAGCTCCTCGATGCCCCGCCGCGCGCGGGTCTCGCGATTTCGCCGGATGCGCTCGCGCACCGCCTGGTTGGCGCGGATGCCCGCCGCGTCCATGTACGGCCGCGCGTGGTCCAGGTGGAGGCACGGTGCGCGGAAGCGGATCTGCCGCCCCCGATAGCCCAGGTTCACGAGACGCTCGCCCAGTGCGCGATCCTCGCCGCCGTAGCGCATGTCGAGGTCGAACCCGTTCACCGCGAGCAGCGCATCGCGCCACGTGGACGCGTTGTGGCCGTTCCAGGTGGCGCCGGTGGGCGTGAGCCAGTCCAGCGCGCTCGCCGCCGTGGGTGCGCGCAGCAGGCGCAGAGCGCGGCGGCCCGGCCGCCACCCGTGCGCGCGCAGCCACGCGGGGTCGGCCACCCGCCCGGCCACCACGTCGGCCACCGTCACCCGCTCGCTCACCGCCGCCGGCAGCTTGAGGTAGCCGCCGGAAAGGAAGGTGCGTGGCGCGGCGAGGCGCACGTGCGTGGCCACGAAATCCTCGCGCGGAATGCAGTCGCCATCGGTGAAGATGCAGTACTCCCCACCGGCCGCGAGGATGGCCCGATTCAGGATCTCGGTCTTCCGGAACCCGTCATCCGCATGCCACACGTGATGCAGGTCGAGCGACGCGTCGCGCCGGACCGCCTCCACGAGCTCCGCGGTGTCGGCGCGGGACCCATCGTCGGCCACGATCAGCTCGAAGTCGCGATGGGTCTGCACCGCATATCCCCACAGCACCCGCTCCAGCGCCCGCGGCTGGTTGTAGGTGCTCACGATCACCGAGACGCGGCCGGGGCGCATGATGTTCGGGTGGTCAGTCGACCTGCAGCACCGCCAGGAATGCCTCCTGGGGGATCTCCACCGAGCCCACCTGCTTCATGCGCTTCTTGCCCTCCTTCTGCTTCTCCAGGAGCTTGCGCTTGCGGCTGATGTCGCCGCCGTAGCACTTGGCCAGCACGTCCTTGCGCACCGCCTTCACGGTGGTGCGCGCGATCACCTTCTGCCCGATCGCCGCCTGGATGACCACCTCGAACAGTTGCCGCGGGATCAGATCCTTCAGCTTGTCGGCGATCTTGCGCCCCCAGTCGTACGCCTTGTCGCGGTGGATGATCACCGAGAACGCGTCCACCGGGTCGCCGTTGATCAGCATGTCCAGCTTCACGAGCTCGCTGCGGCGGTACTCGAGCATCTCGTAGTCCAGGCTCGCGTAGCCGCGGCTCACCGTCTTC
The DNA here is from genome assembly GCA_036266115.1 of Gemmatimonadaceae bacterium. Lineage (GTDB taxonomy): Bacteria > Gemmatimonadota > Gemmatimonadetes > Gemmatimonadales > Gemmatimonadaceae > DATANT01. The sequence continues at coordinate 3,077 of DATANT010000257.1, forward strand.
AGGCGGTCGAAGAAGTCCAGGATGATCTCGCCCAGCGGGAACTCCCACTCGAACTCCACGCGCGCCCGGTCCAGGTACGTCATGTTCAGGTACACGCCGCGCCGCTCGGTGCCGAGCGTCATGATGGGGCCGATGTACTCGGAGGGCGCCATGATGCGCGCCTTCACGAACGGCTCCTCCACGTACTCCACCACCGAGGCCGGCGGCATGCGCGACGGGTTCTCGATCTGCACCATCTCGCCGTCGGTCTTGTAGACCTTGTACTCCACGCTCGGGACGGTGGTGACGAGATCCAGATTGAACTCGCGCTCCAGCCGCTCCTGCACGATCTCCATGTGCAGCAGGCCCAGGAAGCCGCAGCGGAAGCCGAAGCCCAGCGCGGTGGAGGTCTCGGGCTCGTACTGCAGCGAGGCGTCGTTGAGCTGGAGCTTCTCGAGCGCGTCGCGGAGCACCTCGTACTGTGTGGTGTCGGTGGGATACACGCCCGCGAACACGAACGACCGCACGGCCTGGTAGCCGGGCAGCGGCACCTCGGCGTGGCGGTCGGCGTCGAAGATCGTGTCGCCGGCCCGCGTCTCCCGCACCGAGCGCACGTTGGCCACCACGTAGCCCACCTCGCCGGGTCCGAGCTCGGTCGCGCGCACCTGGCGCATCTGGTTGTAGCCCACCTCGGCCACCTCGTACACCGCGTCGCTGGCGCCGAACGTGATCCGCGTGCCCGTGCGCAGCACGCCGTCCACCACGCGCACGCTCGGGATGGCGCCGCGGTAGCGATCGTAGTACGAGTCGTAGATGAGCGCGCGGAGCGGCCCGTCCACGTCGCCCTTCGGCGCCGGCACCCTGGCCACCACTTCCTCCAGCAGCTCGGGGACGCCCAGCCCTTCCTTGGCGCTCACCCGCAGGATGGAGGCGGCGTCCACCCCCAGCAGGTCGGCCACCTCGCGGGCGCGCTGGTCCGGATCCGCCCCCGGCAGGTCGATCTTGTTGAGGACGGGGATGATCTCCAGCCCCGCGTCGAGCGCCAGGAAGAGGTTGGAGAGCGTCTGCGCCTGGATGCCCTGCGAGGCGTCCACCACCAGGATGGCGCCCTCGCACGCGGCGAGCGACCGCGACACCTCGTACGTGAAGTCCACGTGGCCGGGCGTGTCGATGAGGTTGAGCTCGTACGTCTCGCCGTCCGTCGCCGTGTAGCTCATGCGGACGGCGTTCAGCTTGATCGTGATGCCGCGCTCGCGCTCGAGGTCGAGCGTGTCCAGCACCTGCTTCTTCATTTCACGCTTCTGCAGCATGCCGGTCGCCTCGATCAGGCGGTCGGCCAGGGTGGACTTCCCGTGGTCGATGTGCGCGACGATGCAGAAGTTACGGATGTGGTCGAGCTGCAATCGGGTCTCGGCGAAAGCGGAGAACTACTTGTAGCCGTGGAATATACAACCGGCCGAGCTCGGGGAAGGGAGGGGAAGGCCGTGAGTTTCGGGGGCGGCCATCGGCGGCGTCTCGCTCCGTCCCCGTCCGGGTTCCTCCTGCGTTAGACTTCCCTCACCCTTATGGTAGAAGCCTCCCGCCCCCCGCGCGCCGATCTCGTCGACCCCGCCAGCCTCGCCGCGCTCGGCCACGTCGAGATCGTGGCGCGCTGGATCGTGGACGGATTCCTCACGGGCCTGCACCGGTCGCCCAAGCGCGGCTTCTCCGTGGAGTTCGCCGAGCACCGGCCCTACCAGCCGGGCGACGACCTGCGCTACCTGGACTGGAAGATCGCGGCGCGCGCCGACCGCTGGGTGGTGAAGCAGTTCGAGGAGGAGACCAACCTCCGCGCCACCATCGTGCTCGACGTCAGCCGCTCCATGATGTGGAGCGGCGCGCCCACGCGGCTCACCAAGCTGGCGTACGCCGAGCGGCTGGTGGCCGCGCTCGCGCTGCTGCTCCTCCGCCAGCGGGACGCCGTGGGGCTGGTGCGCTACGACGACGAGCTGCGCACCGTGGTGCCGCCGCGCGCCCGCACGCAGCACTGGCGGCGGCTCGTGGCCGCGCTCGACGACCCGCACGGTGGCCGCGCCTCCGAAGGCCCGCGTGCGCTGGACCAGGCGGCCCGCCTGATCCGCCGGCCGGGCATGGTGGTGCTCGTCTCGGACCTGCTCATGGACGTGGAGCAGATGCGCGGTGCGGTGCGCGCGCTGCGCGGGGTGGGGCACGACGTCACGGTGCTGCACATCATGGATCCCTCCGAGCGGGATCTGGGCTCGGTGCGCGAGGCCATCTTCGTGGACCCCGAGACGGAGCTCGCGGTGCCGGCCAGCGCCGCCGAGGTGCGCGAGGCCTACCGCGCGACGGTGGAGGCGGCGATCGCCGAATGGCGGGCGCTGTGCGCCGCCACCGGCGCCGCGTACGAGACCGTGCTCACCGACGCGCCGTTCGGCGTGCCCCTGCGGCGTGCCTTCGCCGCGCGCCAGCGCCTGCCCTGACCCACCCGTAGACCAGTCGTGGGCTTTCTCGCGCCGCTCTACCTCGCGCTCGCCGCCGCCGCCGCGGTGCCGCTGCTGCTGCACCTCATGCGGCGGCGCAGCGGCACGCGCGTGGAGTTTCCCGCCGTGCGCTACCTGCAGCGCGCGGAGCAGGAGCACAGCCGCCACCTGCGGCTACGGAACCTGCTCCTCATGCTGCTGCGCGTGGCGGCGGTGCTGCTCATCGCGCTCGCCGCGGCGCGTCCCGTGGGACGGATGGCCGGCGCCGGCCACCCGCCCACCGCACTGGCCGTGGTGCTCGACAACTCCCTGAGCACCGGCCAGGTGGTGGGAGGCCGCCCGGTGCTGGACGAGCTGAAGCAGGTGGCCGGCGAGCTGCTGGACCGCGCCTCGGCGGCCGACCGCCTGTGGCTGGTGACCGCCGACGGCCGCGTGGAGACCGGGAGCGCCGCGGCGTTGAAGGCGGCCGTGCAGGCCGTGCGCCCCTACGGTGGCGCCGGGCGTCTGCCGGACGCCCTGGCGCGCGCCGCCGGGCTCGTGGAGGGAGGCGGCCTGCCGGCCCGGCAGATCGCGCTGCTCACGGACGGCCAGGCCACGAGCTGGGCCGGGCGCATCGCGCTGCCGCGCGTCTCGGTGGTGGTGTACGCCCCCACCGGCACGCCGGCCGCCAACCGCGCCGTGGCCGGCGCCGAGGCGCGCCCGGCGCGCTGGACGCCGCGCGGCGGGGTGGTGGTGCGCGTGCGGGCGCCGGATTCCGCCGCCTACCGCATCGCGCTGGGCGGTCGCACGCTGGCGCGCGGCCGCGTGGCGCCCGGCGAGGAGGAGCTGGTGCAGGCCGCGCCCAGCGGCGAGGGGTGGACCGCCGGTACCGTGGAGGTGGACCCCGACGAGCTGCGCGCCGACGACGCGCGCCACTTCGCCGTCTGGCTGGGCCGTCCGGTGCCGGTGACGGTGGACGCCAGCGCGGGCGCCTTTGCCGCCCCCGCCATCGCCACCCTGGTGCAGAGCGGGCGCGCCGTGGCCGGCGGTCAGGTGACCGTGGCCGGCGCCGACGGCGCGGCGCGACTCCCCGCGCTGCTGCTCGCCCCCACCGATCCGGTGCGCGCCGGCGCCGCCAACCGCAACCTGGAGCGTCTGGGCGTGCCGTGGCGCTTCGGCGCGGTGCGGCGCGGGCGGGCCGCGGTGCGCGGCGAGCGGGTGGACGGTGCGTCGGCCTCGCTGCGCTACGAGCTGCAGGCGCAACCCGGCGCCGCGGCCGACACCCTGGCCACCGCCGGCGGTGACCCGTGGATGGTGGCGGGGGACGGCTACGTGCTCGTCGCCTCGCCCCTCGTCCCCACCGCCACCGATCTGCCCGTCCGTGCCGGCTTCGTGCCGCTCCTGGGCGACCTGCTCTCGCAGCGGCTGTCGTCCGAGCCCGGCGGGGTGCTGGTAGCCGCGCCAGGACAGCGGGTGCGGGTGCCCGCGTGGGTCACGGGAGTGGAGGGTGCGGGCGCGCTGCGCCCCGGCGCCGACGGCTCGCTCACCGCGCCGGCGCAGCCAGGCGTTTATTTTCTGATTCGAGGTACGGCGCGCGCCGGCGCGCTGGTGGTGAACCCGGAACCCGACGAGTCCGTGCTAGAACGGTTGTCCCCCTCCCAGCTGCGCGAGCGGCTCGGCGCCAGCGACGTGCGAGTGGCCACGGCGGCACCGCGCTTCGTGGCCAGCGCCTTCGATGCCGCCGGCGGCCGGGCGCTGGCCACTCCGCTGCTCGCCGGCGCGCTCCTGCTACTGGTCGCCGAGAGCCTGGTCACCCGCCGCGGCCAGGGGCGCGCGTAGTGGGCCTACCCACCCTGCTCGACGCCGTGGAGCGCCTGCCAGCGTTCACCCGGCTGCTGAACGACCTGCCGGGCGCGCGGTCGCGGCGCGAGGTGGTGGGGCTCGCCGGCTCGAGCGACGCGGCGATGGTGGCCGCCCTCGCCCGCCGCCTGCCCACGCGCTTCGTGGTGGTGCTCACCGACGGGCTGCCGGACGCCGAGCGCTGGCTGGCCGATCTCCAGGCCCTGCTCGACGCCGAGGCCGTGGCGCTCTACCCGCCGCGCGAGGGGTTCGGGGAGGTGGAGCCGCACGCCGAGGTGGCCGGCGAGCGCGTGGAGACGCTCGAGCGCGTGGGCATGGGCGGCGTGCGCATCCTGCTCACCACCGCCCGCGCCATCCAGGAGCGCACGCGCCTGCCCGGCGCGCTGCAGGGCGCGCGGCTGGAGCTGCGCAAGGGCGACGTGCGGCGGCCCACCGAGCTCGCGCAGCACCTGGAGGACATCGGCTTCGAGCGCGTGCCGATGGTGGAGGACGTGGCCCAGTTCAGCGTCCGCGGCGGCATCTTCGACATCTACGGGTTCGGCATGTCCGCCCCGGTGCGGCTCGAGTTCTGGGGCGACGAGGTCGTGGAGCTGCGCCACTTCGAGCTCGTGAGCCAGCGCGCCACGCGCGCCGCCGAGGTGGCGCTCGTGCTCCCCGTGGACGGCCGGGTGAGCGACCACGCCGAGTCGTTCGAGCGCATCGGGCTGGCGGACCTGTGGCCGCCGGACACGCTGGTGGTGGTGCCCGGCCGGGCGCACCTGGCGCCGGAGATGGAGCGCACGTGGGAGGAGGCGGCGCACCACATCGAGCTGGCGCGGCGGCGGGGCGAGGACGTCCCGCGCCGCGAGGAGCTGTTCCAGCCGCCGGCGTCGGCCCTCGCCGCGGTGCGCGCGTTCGGCACCATCGCGCTCGGCGCCGACGGCGAGCCTGGCGACGTTCCGGAGAGCATCGCGTTCCCCATCCGCCCGCCGGAGGCCATCGACCGCGACATCAAGCGCCTCAAGCGGATCCTGCGCGACGGCACGCCCTCCATCATCCTGTGCGACAACAGCGGGCAGGCGGAGCGGCTGGAGGAGCTGCTGGGGGACGAGGAGTGGCCCACGCCAGCGGCGCTGGCCATCGGCGTGCTGGATGGCGGCTTCGTCATTCCGCCCGTGGGGCAGCAGCCCGGGCTGCGGGTGCTCACCGACCACGAGATCTTCCGCCGCGAGCGCCGCATTCGCCGGGCGCGCCGCTACGGCGCGGGCGTGGCCCTCGAGACCATCACCGCCCTCAAGCCGGGCGACTACGTGGTGCACCTCGAGCACGGCATCGGCATCTATCGGGGCATCGAGCGCATCTTCGTGCGCGAGGCCACCATCGAGGTGGCGGTGCTGGAGTACGAGGGCGGCGACCGGCTCAACGTCCCGCTCTACCGCATCGACCAGATCGAGCGCTATCGGGCAGCGGGGGAGGGCGACGGCGACGCGCCCGCGCCGCGGCTGCACAAGCTGGGTGGCAAGCGGTGGGCGCAGCAGCGCGACAAGACGCGCGCGGCCATCCAGGAGATGACCGTGGAGCTGCTCGACCTCTACGCGCGGCGCCAGATCGCCACCCGGCCGCAGCACGTGCCCGACTCCACCTGGCAGCGGCAGCTCGAGTCGAGCTTCCTCTTCGAGGA
>DATANT010000258.1:0-4135 GCA_036266115.1 Gemmatimonadaceae bacterium
GCTGGGCGCCGCGCTCGCGCGCGAGGGACACCGGGCGCAGGCACGCGTGGCCTACCGGAGCGCGGAGCGGCTGCTCGCCGCGTACCCGCCGGGCGGCGTGGTGCCGGCATCCGACGGCGAGACGGCGCGGCGGCTGCTCGAGGCCGCGCGCGCGCAGGTGCGTCAGCTGGGCGGAGCGGCGGCGTGAGCGAGGAGCTGGCCGGGACGCGCCGTTGGGCGGAGGTCCACGCGCGCATCGAGGCGGTGGGCCGCCAGTTGGTGGAGGGCGGCGACGTCGCGCCCGACGTGGAGCGGCGCCTGCTGCGCGAACGGGCGCGCGTGCTCGCGCGCCGCCCCGAGCCACCCAGCACCCAGGCCGCGCGCGAGGTACTCGAGGTGAGGGTGGGCCAGTTGCGCCTGGCGATCGACACGCGGCACGTGGTGGAGGTGCTGCGCTCTGCCGTGGTGACGCCGCTGCCCGGTGCCGAGGCGCCGGTATTCGCGCTGGCCGCGTGGCGCGGGCGCATCCTCACCGTGCTGCAGGTGGCCTCGCTCATGGGCGACTCGGCGCCGCCGCGCGACGGCCGGCATCCGTTGGTGGTACTCGACGATGGCCGCGTGACCGTGGCCCTCATGGTGGATTCGCCCGGCACGCTCGTGCAGCTGCCCGAGGCCGACGTACGCACGTTCCCCGACGGCCACGCGCCGCGCTTCGTGCGCGGCGTGACCGATGACGCCCTGCTCCTGCTGGACACCGATCTCCTGCTCCTCGATCTCACATGAAACGCACCATCAGCCAGCGCATCGCGCTCGGATTCGGGGTCGTCATCGGCCTGCTCGTCCTGGTCGCCGCCACCGCCATCTGGTCGCTGAGTCGCACCAGCCGGGCCTATGACTTCGCGCTGCAGCAGGAGGAGGACGTGAGCGCCCAGGCGCTGCGCGCGCAGCTCGCCATCCGATCGGCCAACCTGTCGTACCTCCGCTTCCTGCTCGAGCCGGGAGCCGCGGCGAACGAGGTGGAGCGCGACAGCGCGCTCGCCGACGCGCGTGCCGAGTTCTCCCTGCTGCGCGACGACTCCGGCGGCACGGCGGAGAGCCGGGACCGGTGGTCGCGCGGCCTGGAGCTGCTGCGCCAGTGGGAGACGCTCTCGGACCAGTCCATGGACGAGCGGCGACGAGCCGACATGGCCGCCGCGCTCCAGGTGCGACAGGCGCTGAATCCCATCCGGGAGCAGCTCGACGACGTGGTGGACGAGGCGGTGGCCGAGGCCAGCGCCCGCACGCGCGCCGCCATCGACATTGGCCGCGAGACCCGGCGCGCCACGCAACTGGCCCTGCTCCTGGCGTCGGTGCTCGCGGTGGGCCTGGGCACCACGCTCGCATACCAGCTCGGGCGATCGGTGAGCCGCCCGCTGCAGCAGTCGAGCGGCGTGATCGCGAGCGCGGCCGCCGAGATCCTCGCGGCGGCCACCCAGCAGGCGGCGGGCGCCAACGAGAGCATGGCCGCGGTGTCCGAGACGGTGGCCACGGTGGACGAGGTGTCGCAGACGGCGGAGCAGGCGTCGCAGCGCGCCAAGACGATGGCCGAGACCGCGCAGCGGTCCGCCGAGATGGGGCGCGAGGGCCGCCGGACGGTGGAGGCGTCGGTGGCCACGATGACCGCCGTGCGCACGCGCGTGGAGTCCATCGCCGACAGCATCCTGGCGCTGGCGGAGCAGGCGCAGGCCATCGGCGAGATCGTGACGGTGGTGAACGAGCTGGCCGAGCAGACCAACCTGCTCGCGCTCAACGCCGCCGTGGAGGCCACGCGCGCCGGCGAGCACGGACGCGGCTTCGCGGTGGTGGCCGGCGAGATCAAGTCGCTGGCCCAGGAGTCGAAGAAGAGCACCGTGCAGATCCGGCAGATCCTCGCCGACATCCAGCGCGCCACGAGCGCCGCGGTGATGGCCACCGAGCAGGGCACCAAGGAGGCGTCCACCGGATCGCAACAGGCGCAGGCGGCGGGCGACACCATCCGCCAGCTCGCCGACGCCATCGCCCAGGGCGCGCAGACGGCCGCGCAGATCGTGGCATCGGCGGGGCAGCAGGCCATCGGCATGGAGCAGATCCGCCAGGCCATCGGCAACATCCACGACGCCACCCAGCAGAACCTGACGGCGTCCAAGCAGGCGGAGCAGGCGGCGCAGGACCTGCACCGCCTGGGCGCCGACCTGGTGGATCTGGTAGGCGCGCAGCGCCCGGGGCGCGGCGATCTGGCCCGCACCACCGATCACGCGCGGAGACTCGCGGCCTCATGACGCCGGACGCGCTCGCCGCGCGACTGCTCCGCACGTTCCTGGAGGAGCTCGACGAACAGCTGCGCCGGCTGGATGCGGATCTGCTGGCGTTGGAGGAGTCGCCGGCAGACGCCGAGCGGCTGGCGAGCGTCTTCCGCATCTTCCACACGCTCAAGGGCTCGGCGCGCGTGGTGGGGGCGCCGCTCATCGAGCGCGTGTCGCACGAGCTCGAGGCCCGGCTGGCCGGGGCGCGCGACGGCGGCCAGGGGTTGGAGGCGACGCACTTCGCGCTGCTCTTCCGGGCGGTGGACGCGCTGCGGGACGCCGCGCAGCGGCTCGAGAGCCGAAGCTCCATGAAAGGCACGCCGCTCGAGGAGCTCGCCCGCGAACTCGAGGCCGGCTCGCCGGTGGACGGTGGCGTGGGCAGGCGCGTCGCCGCGCCGGCCGGCGCGGGCCTCCCCACGCCGCCACCCGCGGCGCCACCCCCCGCGCCGCCGCCCGCTCCCCTCGCAGCCGCGCCCATACCGCGCGAGCGCCGGCACGCGTCGGGCACGGCCACGGCGGCGACGGGGGGCGGCGGCGCCATGACACCGGATGACGCCGGGACGTCCGACGACCTGCATGTGCGCGCCGAGACGCACGTCCGGGTGGCATCCGAGAAGCTGGACGACGTGCTCGCCGCCGCCGGCGCGCTGCAGGTGGTGGCGGGCCGCGCGGCCGAGGTGCCGGAGCAGCTGGAGGTGCTGCGCGAAACGGTGAACGAGCTGCGACGCGACTGGGCTCGTCGCAGCACGGCGTTGCGACGCGAGGCACAGCACGGCGGCAACGTGGGGGCGGATCTGCGCGTCCTGGACGCCGCCACCGACGCGCTGCGCACGCTCACGCGCGACGTGGCGCGCGTGGCGGCCGTCGCCACGCGCCAGGCCGGCGCGCTCACCCGGGCGAGCACGGAGGTGGGCGAGCAGGCGCGCCGCCTGCGCCTGCGCCCGTTCTCGGAGGCGTGCGAGGCGCTGCCGCGCATCGTGCACGACCTGGAGGCAGACACCGGCACCGAGGTGCACCTGACCATCGAGGGCGGCGACGTGCAGGCCGACCGCGCCGTGCTGGACGGCATGCGCGAAGCGGTGCTCCACCTGGTGCGGAACGCGGTGGACCACGGTCTGGAGCCGCCCGCCGAGCGACGAGCGGCGGGCAAGCCCGAGGCCGGCGAGCTGCGCGTGTGTGCCGCGCTGCACGGCGAGCAGCTCACCGTCACGGTGAGCGACGACGGGCGCGGGCTGGACACCAACGCCATCCGCGGCCAGCTCCAGCGCCGCGGGCTGCCCGTGCCGGGCACGGACGCCGAGCTGGCGCTGGCGGTGTTCGAGGCCGGCTTCTCCACGCGCGCGAGCGCCACCGAGATCTCCGGGCGCGGCGTGGGGCTGGACGTGGTGCGCTCCATCATGACCCGCCTGCGCGGCGACGTGCGCGTGCAGTGGACGCGGGGCCGCGGCACGACGTTCCGGCTGGAGAGCCCCATCACGCTCGCCACCCAGCGCGTGCTATTCGTGGACGCCGGCGGCCAGACGCTGGCCATTCCCACCGCGGCCATCGCTCGACTGCACCGACTGGCGGTGGCCACACTGCCGCGGATCGACGGCCGCCCGGTGCTGCCCACGCACGCCGCCGCGCCCATGCCGCTCGTCTCGCTCGCCGCGCTGCTCGGCCCACCGCTGGTCGTGCGGCCGCCGGAGGAGCTGGCACTGGTCGTATCGATCGAGGTGGGCGAGCGTCGGCTCGCGCTCGTGGTGGATGCCTTCGGCGAGGAGGAGGAGATCGTGGTGCGGCCCATCGAGCATCGCGGCGCCCGGCCGCTGCCGCAGCTCGCCGGCGCCGCCATG
>DATANT010000259.1:0-6986 GCA_036266115.1 Gemmatimonadaceae bacterium
GCCTCGCCCGGCGCGCCCGGCACGAGCGATGGATTGCGCGAGTCGGTTCGCACGAGCGCCCGCGTGAGCGCGACGGCGTCGCCGGGAGCGATGTGATGGTCCGTCATGCGTCCACCCTGAAGCCGTCATGGTCCAGCCGGAACGGCAGCGGTTCGGCGAGCGCGGCGATCGCCCGGCGCACCGGCTCCACCGCGTGATCGGGCGCGATCACCAGCACGCAGCCGCCACCCGACGCGCCGAGCGCCTTGCCGCCCAGCGCGCCCGCGCTCCGCGCCCGCGCGAGGATCTCGTCGATGAGCGGCGTGGGGATGGAGGGATGCAGCGCTCGCTGGTGCGTCCAGTGCTCGCCCACGAGCTGGCCGAGCAGATCCACGTCGCCCGCGGCGAGCGCCGCGATCATGGCCTCGGCCAGGCGACGGATCTCGCGCAGCGCCACGCACACGCCGCGGTCGCGTGCCCGGTACGCATCCAGCACGGCATCGATGCTCTGGCCCGAGATGCGGGAGGCGCCGGTGTACACCACCAGGCAGCGGCGCTCCAGCGCGTCCACGACGGATGGCGCCAGCGGGATGCGCTCCGCCCGCACGTCGGCGCCGAAGCGCAGCGCCAGCGCGCCCCCCATGGCCGCGGCGTAATGATCCTGCCGGCCGCCCGAGATGTGCAGATCCTCCACCTCCAGCGCGCGGCTCGCTTCGGCGAGCGTGGCGGCGCCGGGGTGTTCGTCGCGCCACGCGAGGCACGCTCCGAGCGCCGCCACGCCGGCCGCCGACGAGCCGCCGAGTCCCGCGCCCAGGGGATAGTCGCAGCGGAGCGAGAGGGTGGCGTCGTGCACGCCGGCCCGCCGCATCGCGGCCCGCGCCAGCTGCTCGTCGCTGCGCTCGGTGGGGGGCGCCTCCGGTGCCGCCGCGGCCCCGAGTCTCGCGACCAGCGTGGCGGTGGCATACCGGGCGATCGCCACGCTGCACACCGTGCCGCCCTGTTCCTCGCTGTACGGCGGCACGTCGGTCCAGCCGCCGCCGAAGTCCAGCCGCACCGGCGCGCGTGCCTCGAGCCGGCGTGTCATGCCGGCATGGCCGCGCTCGGGAACGTGGGGAACGGAAGATCGCCGCGCATTGTGCCTGGTTCGCCTCGCGTGGAGATTCTCCTGGTGGAGCGGATCCTGCCCGCCGGGTGTCGGCATCGTTCACACGGTGGGCAACGCGTGGTTAACGTAGCGCCTCGCCGCGCGATCGCCAATCCAATCAACGGGAGCGCGATGACGGAAGGCACGGCCGTTGCCAGTCAGCCGCAGACCATGGCAGACGTCGATCAGTACCTCCAGGGCCGCACGCTCATCCTCGTATCCAACCGCGAGCCGTACGAGCACAGCGAGCGCGCGGGCCAGATCACCGTGCGGCAGCCGCCGGGCGGCCTCGTGTCCGCGCTCGATCCCACCATGCGCGAGACCCGAGGCACCTGGGTGGCGTGGGGCTCGGGCAACGCCGACCGCGAGATGTCGGACGCCGACGGGCGGCTGCAGGTGCCGCCCGACGATCCGAGCTACACGCTGCGCCGCGTGTGGCTGGACGAGGCGGACATCGACGGCTACTACCTGGGCTTCGCCAACAGCGTGCTCTGGCCGGCGTGTCACATGCTCATCCAGCACCTGCAGTTTCGCAGCGAGCACTGGCTGCGCTACCAGGAGGTGAACGCGCGTTTTGCCGCGGCCGTGGCGGACGAGGCGAATCGCACCGACCGCCAGCCGCTGGTGTGGGTGCAGGACTACCACCTGGCGCTGGTGCCGGGCATGCTGCGCAAGCTGCGCCCGGACGTCTTCATCCATCAGTTCTGGCACATCCCCTTCCCACCGCTCGACATCCTGGGCCTGCTGCCCATGGACGTGGTGGAGCCGCTGCTCATCGGGCTCCTGGGCAACGATCTCATCGAGTTCCACACGCGGCGCTACGCCATGAGCTTCCTGAGCTGCGTGGAGCACTTCCTGCCTACCCGGGCGCGCGTCCACCGCTCCACGCTCACCGTGGACGTGGGCCCGCGCCGGGTGTCGCTGGGCGTGTATCCCATCAGCATCGACGTGGACCTGTACGAAGGGCTGGCCAGCACGCCGGACGCCGATCGCCGCGTGCGCGAGCTGCGCGAGCGGTACGCCGGCGGGGGCCGGCAGCTCGGCGTGAGCGTGGACCGCATCGACTACACCAAGGGCATTCCCGAGCGGCTGCGCGCGCTGGACCTGCTCTGGGAGCAGTCGCCCGCGCTCCGCGATCGCTTCACGGTGCTGCTCGTGGCCACGCCGTCGCGCAACGACCTGGCGCCGTACCGCGAGCTGGAGGCGGAGGTGGTGGACACGGTGAACGAGATCAATCACCGGTACGGCACGCGCGACTGGACGCCCATCGTGCTCATTCACGAGAACGTGAGCGCCGAGCTGCTGGCCAGCATCTATCGCGCGGGCGACCTCTGTCTCGTGAGCTCGCTGCAGGACGGCATGAACCTCGTGGCCAAGGAGTTCATCGCCTGCCAGGTGGACGAGTGCGGGGTGCTCGTGCTCAGCCGCTTCACCGGCGCCGCCGAGGCCATGGAGGGCGCGGTGCTCATCAACCCCTTCAACGTGGATGGCTTCGTGGCCGGCATCCGCACCGCGCTGGAGATGCCCATGGAGGAACGGCGCCGACGCATGGTGGCCATGCGCGCGCAGCTGCGCGAGAACAACATCTTCCACTGGCGCGACACCATTCTCTCCGATGCCACCGGGCTGATGACTGCGCAGGCGCTGGAGCTCGACACATGAGCGTGCCCGAGCGCGGCGACTGGATGCCGCTGCCGCTGGCCCCCGACGTGAGGCGGCGGCTGGCCGGCGCGCCACTGGTGGTGATGCTCGACGTGGACGGCACGCTGGCCCCGATCGTCTCGCGTCCCGACGAGGCCGAGGTGCCGCGGGGGACGCAGCGGGCGGTGGCCGCGCTCGCCGTGCGTCCGCACGTGCACGTGGCGCTGGTCTCGGGGCGCAGCGCCGGCGACGCCCGGCGCATGGTGGCCGTGAGCGAGGTATGGGTGATCGGCAACCACGGCAGCGAGACCGTCTCGCCAGACGGCGAGGAGACCGTGGATCCCCGGGTGGCGCCGTTCGAGGGCGCCATGGCGCGCGCCACGCGCGAGCTGAGCCGGCTGCTCGCGCAGGTGCCCGGCGTGCTGGTGGAGAACAAGCGCTGGACGCTGAGCGTGCACTATCGCCTGGCCGACGAGCGCGTGGTGCCGCAGGTGCAGGCCGCGGTGCAGCGCGTGGCGCACGAGCTGGGGCTGCGCGTGCACGACGGCAAGATGGTCTACGAGGTGCGTCCGCCGGCGCGGGTGGACAAGGGCACCGCGGTGCTCGCGCTCGCGCAGCGGCTGGGCGGGCTGGCCGATGGAGCCGCGCTGCTGTTCGCGGGTGACGACCGCACCGACGAGGACGCGTTCCGCGCCCTACGGCAGCGCGCGCCGCAGGCCGTCACCATTCGCGTCACCGATGACGTGACGACGCCGACGGCGGCGGAGTTCCGCCTGGCGGACCCCGCCGCCGTCCGGATGCTGCTCGAGGAGCTGGTGGCTACTTCCGCCTGACCGCCTTCTTGGACGCCGCCTTGGCGGTGGCCTTGCTCGTCGCCTTCGCCGGCTTCGCGGCGCCCTTGGCGCCCGCCTTGGCGGATGGGGCGCGGGTGGCCTTGGCCGTCTTCGCGGCGGCCTTGCTCGCGGTCTTGGGTGCGGCCTTGGCCGGTGCGGCCTTGGCGGGTGCAGCCGCCTTCGCGGGCCGGGCGCCGCCCTTGGTCGTCTCGGCCTTGGCGGGGGCGGCCTTCCGGGCCGGCGCCTTGGCCGGCGTCCGGGCCGGGGCCTTCGTGGTGGCGCTCGTGGCCCCCTTCGCGGCCGACCTGGTGCCGGCCTTCGCGGGTTCCGTTGCCGCTGGCCTGGCGGCGGGCGGCCTGGCCTTCACCTGCCGCGCGTGCGCGGCCTCGGCATCCCGAAGCAGCAGTTCCGCCTCGCTGGCCGACATCTGGCCCCGCCGCACCATGAACTGCACCAGGTCGCGCGCACTCTCCACGGCGAAGCCGGCCAGCCCGGCGGCGGCATTGATCACATCCCGCAGGGCGGTGGTCATCCGCGCGCCGGCGTCCTGACTGATCTCGTGCGCCCGCACCGTCATTTCGGCCACGGCGTCACGGACATCGGCGCCGCGAGCTCCGGCGCGCCGGGTGGGAGCTGGGGTATCGCTGCCGGGCGCGTGCCCATCGTCCGTTCGATGCGTCTGATCAGCCATGGCTTGTAGTGGCTCGGCCGCCGCGCGTGGGCGTCGAGCGTCTCCGAGCGTAGAGTGTGATGGAGGTGCGTTGAAGCGGCCGGGGCCGCGGGCTACCTTGCGCGCACCACGAGGTCGGGCTGGCCGGCCGGGGTAACTATATGCCGTGGTGAGAGCTACGCAAGAAGCGGGCAGTCTCGCGCGCCAACCGCGCCTCCCCAGCCCGCTTTCCCACCCGTCCCCCACAATCCCTCCTCCATGTCGCTGCTCCAGTCCGTGCGTGTGCTCGACCTCTCCCGGGTACTCGCCGGGCCGCTGTGCACCATGCTGCTGGGCGACCTGGGGGCGGACGTGCTCAAGGTGGAGCGGCCGGGCGGTGGCGACGACACGCGCGGGTGGGGGCCCCCGTTCGACGACCGCGGTGAGAGCGCCTACTATCTGAGCGCCAACCGCAACAAGCGGAGCCTGGCCGCCGACCTCGCCAGCCCGGAGGACCGCGCGCTCATCACTCGCCTGGCCGCGGAGGCGGATGTCGTCGTGGACAACTTCCGCCCCGGCGTGCTCGGCCGGCTGGGGCTCGAGCCCGCCGAGCTGCTGGCCCGCTGCCCGCGGCTGGTGTGGTGCACCATCACCGGCTTTGGCCCCGAGAGCCGCCGCCCCGGCTACGACTTCGTGGTGCAGGCCGAGCGGGGGTGGATGGCCATCACCGGGGCGGCCGACGGCGCGCCCATGAAGGTGGGGGTGGCGCTGGCCGACGTGCTGGCCGGCAAGGATGCCGCCATCGCCATCCTGGCCGCGCTCGCCGCGCGAGGGCTGCGCGCCGATCCGCTCCCGGCCGACCAGCGGCGCCTGGTGGTATCGCTGGCCTCGAGCGCGGCCGCCGCCCTGGTGAACGTCGCCCAGAACGCGCTGGTGACGGGGCAGGACGCGCGCCGCTGGGGCAATGCGCATCCCAATCTGGTGCCCTACCAGCTGTTCGACGCGAGCGACCGCCCGTTCGTGATCGCCGTCGGCAGCGACGCCCAGTGGATCGCGTGCGCCCGGGCGCTCGACCTGCCGGAGCTCGTGGCGGACTCGGAGCTGAACACCAACGCCGGCCGGGTGCGCCACCGCGAGCGGGTGGTGGGCGTGATGGCCGCGCGGGTGCTGGAGCGCCCGGCCGGCGAGTGGCTGGCGCGCCTGGATGCGGCCAACGTACCGGTGGGTGTCGTGCGTAGCGTGCTGGAGACCGTGCGCGAGATGCACGGCTCCGCCCTCACCGGCATGCCGCCCAGCGTTCCGGGCTCGGTACGCCTGCCGCCGCCGCGGCTGGACGAGCACGGCGCCGCCATCCGGGGCCGGGGATGGGCGGCCTTCGACGAGCGGCCGGGCGTGTAACGTGGCAACACCGAGCCGGTGAATTCGTAACCACCTGCTTACGCTCTGGCCCGCTACGACCGATACTTACTCTCCAGTCAGCATCGCTCCGGCGGGCCAGCCCCGCGATCACGAGCCCCCCTCGTATCGCGCCCGCCATCAGTGTCACGTGTTACGCCCCGATGACCCGCTCGTCCGGGTCATGAGTGCCCACCCTGGTGTGGTGCTCGTTCCGGGGCTGTCCGTGACACGGAATACCAGCTTACCATTGTCCCGCGAACATGACGGTGCCGGCCTCGCCAGTTGACCAGCAGGAATCGGATCAGGAGATCATCGCGGGAATCCTCGCGGGTGACCGCGACGGGTTCTCGCTCCTCATCCGGCGGTACAGCGATCCGCTGTACCGGCATGCGTTGGGCATGACGGGAAGTCCGGATGTTGCGGAGGATATCCTCCAGACGTCCTTCATCAAAGCGTACCACCATCTCGCCGAGGTGCGGGGCCGCTTCGATGCGTGGGTGTTCCGGATCGTCGCCAATGGCTGCAAGGATTGGCTGAAGAACATCCGTCGGACGCATCTGAGCTACGACGAGGACGACCAGCCGTCCGGCTACTCGACGCCCGAGGAGGAGCTGGATCGGACGGAGCTACGGACGGATCTGGATCGCGCGCTGGCCACGTTGGCGCCCTCGCTACGCGAGGCGTTCGTGCTGAAGCATGTGGAAGGACGTTCGTACGAGGAGATGGCCGACCTGTTGGGGACCACCGTGGGGGCGTTGAAGATGCGTGTGCACCGCGCGCGTGAGGCGCTCCAGGTTCTTCTAGAGGAGAAATACGCCTGATGCTGGATGATCTGAGCAAGAACCCGAACCGGGACGAGCGCCGGGCCCCCGAGTCGCAGCCCGCTGGGCCCATGGCCGATCGCGAAGTGCCGCTGCCCGCGGCCTCGCCGGCCTTCGATACCATGCACCGCTGGCTGGATGGCGAGGCCACGGAGCAGGAGGCCCGCCGCAGTGAGGGCGGGCGCTACGTGGACCTCTGGCAGCGCGTAGGCGAGGAAGCCACGGACCGTCGCCAGCTGGCGGCGCCCGCTGGCCTCGCCGACCGCATCATGTTCGCGCTCCCCACGGAGACTCCGCGGGCCGCGATGGCCGACGAGCTCGCGCCGTGGTGGCGCAAGAACGTCGAGGTGTCGCCGGCGGTCGCGGCCGCCGTCGGCGCGGGGCTCGTGGCCCTGGGGCTGGCCATCGGGAGCAAGCTTCGCTGACCGGCACCGGTTGGCGTCGGAGTAACTGGTAACGCCACACGGCCCGGTCGCTCCTCGCGAGGAGCGACCGGGCCGTGTGGCGTTACCAGTTACTCC
>DATANT010000260.1:0-9934 GCA_036266115.1 Gemmatimonadaceae bacterium
CCCGTGTACGACTCGCCCTCGCCCAAGCGGTGGATACGGACGACGGTCTCGAAGAAATGCCGGTCGGCCAGCTCGCGGGCCGCTGCGCCGAGCGCGCGAACCTGGAGCGCCTGTGCGAAGGCGCGTTGGATCTCCGGCTCGTCCCCGGGCCGCACCCAGACGAGGGCGTGGCCCACCTGCCGGGTGTCCAGCGCCTGCCGCGCCGCCGCGACCACCGGCCCGTCCATCGTGTCGCAATGCGCGTAGGCTGGGCTGGCGCTCGCCGCCAGGCTCGCGACCGCCAGCCCCGCCGCCGCCACCGATCGACCCACCATGCCGCCGATCATGATCCACCTCCCGCTCGTGTATGTTGAGCTATGCCCACGAACAGGCTACAGCCTGTACCATGGTATAGAGTCAACCCCCGCGCGGTGAGCCACCCAGGAGACGCAGTCATGACCAGCAGTACCGGGAACGCGGCGGCCACCGCGCCGGCCAGCAGCACCGCCCCCGCCGAGCGCCGGGAGACCATCCTCACCGGCGACCGTCCCACCGGTCCGCTCCATCTGGGGCACTACGTGGGCTCGCTCCGCAATCGGGTGCGGCTGCAGGCCGACCACGACCAGACCATCCTCATCGCGGACCTGCAGGCGCTCACCGACTATTCCGGACGCGCCGCGGGCGTGCGCCAGAACGTGCTGCAGGTGGCGCTCGACTATCTGGCCGTCGGCATCGACCCGGCCGTGACCACCATCGCGCTGCAATCCGGCATTCCCGAGATGGCCGAGTTGACGGTGCTCTACCTCAACCTGGTGACGGTGGCGCGGCTGGAGCGGAACCCCACCGTGCGCGCCGAGATCGAGATGCGCGGCTTCCAGCGCGACATTCCGGCCGGGTTCCTCACCTATCCGGTGAGCCAGGCCGCCGACATCACCGCGGTTCGCGGCACGCTGGTGCCGGTGGGTGACGACCAGCTGCCGATGATCGAGCAGACCAACGAGATCGTGCGGCGGTTGGCGCACCTGGCGGGGCACCCGGTGCTCCCGGAGTGCCGCGCGCTGCTCTCCGCCACGCCGCGGCTGCCCGGCGTGGACGGGCGCAAGGCCAGCAAGTCGCTCGGCAACGCGATCTCGCTCTCGGCCACGGCGGACGAGATCCGCGCCGGCGTGCGGGCGATGTTCACCGATCCCGAGCACGTGCGCGTGAGCGATCCGGGGCGCGTGGAAGGGAACGTCGTCTTCGCGTACCTGGACGCCTTCGACCCGGACACCGCGGCCGTGGAGGAGCTCAAGGCGCACTACCGCCGCGGCGGGCTGGGCGACGTGACGGTGAAGCGCCGGCTGGAGGACGTGCTGCAGTCGCTGATCGCGCCCGTGAGGGAGCGGCGAGCCATGCTGGCGCAGGATCCCGACGCGGTGCTCGCGATCGTGGCCGAGGGCACCGCCAGGGCTCGGCGCGTGGCGGCTGGCGTGCTGGCCGAGGTTCGAGGCGTCTTCCACCTGGATGACGAGATCGTGCGGTGACGCCACGCATGCCACTCCAACTGCCGCCACGAGTGCGCTGACGGCAGCGCGCGCGCGCACGGGTTCTCCCCACACGCCTGTCGGGGATTCGGGGGCTGGGTTTTCCCGCCCGCATGCGCGATGCTACGACGCGCGGGCCACCGGGCCCACCCGTTCACGATGGCGCGTCGCGTCACCCAGGCCCCGCGCGCCGTACTCCCCGCACGCTCCCGCCCCGATGCCTCATCGCGACCCTCCCGTGGATCCCGCGGCGCTCTTCCTGGGCCCGAAGGCCGAGAACGCCGACGTGTTCGAGCGCCTGCTGCTCGAGGCGTTTCGCGACCACGTGTTCTGGCGCCGCAACTTCCATCCCGAGGATGGGTTCCTCATCCTCGAGCAGGAGAAGCGCACGCCGGCCTACGAGGCGGCGGTCTCCACGCTCTCCCAGGAGCTGTTCGGACTGCTGGCGGAGCTGAAGAACGGCGTGCCCTTCTTCAGCCCCCGCTACGTGGGGCACATGACGGCCGATCTCACCATGGCGAGCCTGATCGGCTACTTCGCCACGCTGCTCTACAACCCCAACAACGTGGCCGCCGAGGGGTCGCCCGTGACGAGCCGCCTGGAGCTCGAGGTGGCGGCGCAGCTCGCGGCCATGATCGGCTACGACCCGGCGCGGCAGTGGGGACATCTGTGCTCGGGTGGCACCGTCGCGAACATCGAGGCGCTCTGGGTGGCGCGGAACGCGAAGTACCTGCCCGTGGCGGTGCGCTGGGCGAGCGCGGCGCTCGGCGTCGACGGCCTGACGGTGCGCCTGCCCGATGGGCGCCACGCGGAGCTGGCATCGCTCGACCTGTGGGAGCTGCTGAACATCGCGCCCGAGGCCGCGCTGGACCTCCTGGATCTGTTCGTCGCGTCCACCGACGCCGCGGAGGCGCACCGCGCGATCGCGCGGCACGGCGTATCGGGGATGGGCTACCAGGAGTTCGGCCTGCGGTTGGCGGCGGAGTTCGGCGACGCCCTGCCGCCGGGCGTGCTGCTGGTGCCGTCCACCGCCCACTACTCGTTCGCCAAGGCGGCGCGGGTGATCGGCCTGGGCGAGCGGCAGGTGGTGCACGTGCCGGTGGACCGCCACTTCCGCATGCACCCCGAGGCGTTCGAGGAGCGGCTGCACGCGCTGGCCGCGCGCCGCCAGCCGGTGATCATGGCCGTGGGCGTGCTGGGCACCACGGAGGAGGGCGCGGTGGATCGGCTGCACCTGCTGGCCGACGTGCGCGAGCGCGTGGCCGGCGCGTTGGGGCTGAGCTTCCATCTGCACGCCGACGCCGCGTGGGGCGGCTACGCGGCCGCGGTGACGTGGGGCGCGGACGGTCGGCGTCGCCGGTTCGAGGACGTGGCCACCGCCACCGCCGGAGCGGGGAGCTGGCCGGACGAGGGCACGTTCCGCGCGCTCTGCGCGCTGGAGCGCGCCGACTCGGTCACCATCGACCCGCACAAGCTGGGCTTCATCCCGTACCCGGCGGGCGCCATCTCCTTTCGGGATCAGCGTGTGCGCGCGCTGGTGTCCGTCGATGCGCCGTACCTCTTCCACCAGGAGCGGGACGACGCCGCGTTCATCGGGCGTTACATTCTGGAAGGGTCCAAGCCGGGGGCCGCGGCCACCGCGGTGTGGATGTCGCACAAGGTGCTGCCGCTGGACGAGCGCGGCTACGGCCGCCTGGTGACCGACACGGTACGCGGCGCGCTCGCGCTGTACGCCGCGGTGCGGTCGGCGACGTGGGCACCGTTCCAGGTGGAGCTGCTGCCCCAGCCGGACATGAACATCGTCTGCTTCGCGCTGGGCCATCCCTCGCTGGCCACGCTGGAGGAAGCCAACGACCTCGTGGATCGGGTCTACCGCGCGCTGAGCGTGGGCGACGGCCGACAGGTGCGCGCGCTGGACTACGTGGTGACCAAGACGACGCTCCGCGCGGAGGAGTACGGCGACGCGCCCCTGGCGATCGTGGAGGCGCTCGGCTTCTCGGCCGACGACTACCGCCGGGCGGGAGGGATCGCGGTGATCCGGTGTACGGTGATGGACCCGTTTCTCGCCACGCGGCGGGGGCGAACCGACTACCTCGCCGGCTTCGTCGCCACCCTGCAGCGGGAGCTCGCCGCGGCGCTGCCGATCGGCGACTGAGGGCGCGGGTGGCGCGGGGCGCGCGCGCTGCGCATGGAATCCTCATCTGGAGAACGACGCATGCTGTTCGTGGACAATCGCGGCATCACCGACGCCCGCGTGAACCTGGCCCTGGAGGAGTACGTCTTCCGGCACAAGCCGACCGAGGACGACGTGCTCCTGTTCTACGTGAACGCGCCGGCCATCATCATCGGCCGCAACCAGAACACCATCGAGGAGATCAACGCCGACGTGGTGGACGCGCGCGGCATCCGGGTGGTGCGGCGGGTGTCGGGCGGCGGAGCGGTGTATCACGACCTGGGCAACCTGAACTTCAGCGTCATGACCCCGCAGGTCAGCGGGCGCTTCAACCGGTATGACCACTTCACGCAGCCGGTGACCGACGTGCTCCGCGACCTGGGCGTGCCGGCGGAGCTGAGCGGGCGCAACGACATCCTGGCCGGCGGCCGCAAGATCTCGGGCAACGCGCAGTTCGCGCGCCCGGATCGCATGTTCAGCCACGGCACGCTGCTCTTCGACTCCAACCTGGACGAGGTGACCGCGGCGCTCAATCCGAAGCCCGGCAAGGTGGAGTCCAAGGGGGTGAAGTCCATCCGCAGTCGGGTGGCCAACATCAGCGAGTTCCTGCGCGAGCCCATCACCGTGGACGAGCTGCGCGAGCGCATCATCGAGCGCATCTTCGGCACGCGCGACCGCGCGCGGATCCCCACCATCGCGCTGGACGACGCGGACTGGGCGGCGGTGCACGAGCTCGTGGAAACCCGGTACGGCGCGTGGAGCTGGAACTACGGCGAGAACCCGGCCAGCAACGTCCAGCGCGCGCGGCGGTTCCCCTCCGGCGAGATCGACGTGCGGCTGGACGTGCAGCATGGCCGCATCGTCTCGGCGCGCATCTTCGGCGACTTCATGGGCCGCGAGGACGTGGCCGTGCTGGAGGGGCGGCTGGTGGGAGCGCCCTACGACCGCCTCTCCGTGGCCGCGGCGCTCGATGGCCTGGATGTCTCGGACTACGTGGGCGACGTCGCGCGGGACGACGTGCTCGAGCTCATCGGCCCGTGACGGCGGCGCCTGGGCTGCCGATCGTGCACGCCGACACCGGCGGGGCGCTGCTGGTGGCCGGCCATGCGACCGCCGATCGGCCGGATCTCCGGGACGAGGACCTGCACGAGCTCCTGGTGGACTTCTACGCCGGGATCGCCAGGGATCCGTACCTCGCACCCTACTTCGCCACCGTGGACATGGCGGCGCACATGCCGCGCATCGTGGATTTCTGGTCCACGCTGGTGTTCCACACGGCGCGCTACTCGGGCAACGCGTTCCGCCCGCACCAGGCCATGCCCGGCCTCACGGCCGAGCACTTCGCCCGCTGGGTGGGCGCGATGGAGGCCACGGTGGATGGTCGCGCGGCGGGACCGCACGCGAGTCGCATGAAGGCGCTCGCGCATCGCATTGCCTACAGCATGCAGCTCCGCCTGGGCATCACGCCGTTCGCCGACTTCCAGCCGGGTGCGGACTGAGATGCCCGTGGTGCCGCTGCTCCGCCAGCTGCCGCTGTTCGCCGACCTGGACGATCACCATCTGGCGCGCCTGGCCGAGCGGTGCGTGACGCGCACCGTGGGCGCGGGCCACGTGCTGTTCGCCACCGGCGACGAGTGCCGCGGGCTGTACGTGGTGGAGACCGGGCGGGTGCGCATCTACCGCACGAGTCCCGAGGGCCGGGAGCAGGTGCTGCACGTGGAGGGACCGGGCCGGCCGGTGGCCGAGCTCCCGCTCTTCGACGGCGGCCGGTATCCCGCGTCGGCGGTGACGCTGGAGGAGTCGCGCCTCGTCTTCCTGCCGCGCGCCGAGTTCGAGCAGCTCTACCGCACGAATGCCGACGTGGCGCAGGCCGTGATCCGCGCCCTCGGCCGGCGGCTGCGGCATCTGGTGCAGGTCACCGAGACGCTCGCCTTTCGCGACGTGGCCGCGCGGCTCGCGCTGCTGCTCGCCGGCTACGCGGAGCGCGCCGGTGTGTCCACGAACGACGGCGTGGAGCTCACGATCGACCGCACCCAGGAAGAGCTGTCCCTCGAGATCGGCACCGCGCGCGAGAGTGTGTCGCGCGCGTTCCGGCAGCTCAAGCGATTGGGCCTCGTGGAGTCGCTGGGCGGCAATCGCCTGCGCATTCCCGACGTGGCTCGCCTGCGGGCGATGGCGCGCGGTACGTGACGCGCTTGGCCGAGCGGCACGCCGCGCCGGCGCTCACGCCGCCGGCTCGGCCAGCAGGTACGCGATCACGTCGGCGGCGCGGTAGCTCGTGCGTCCGCCCAGAAAGCCACCGATCGCGAGCAGATCGTCGCCGCTCGTGAGCAGCGGCTTCTCGTCGGCGTCGTCCACGCGCGCCTGCGGGTGACCGACGTCGGCCACGAGGCCGTTGCACAGGCAGCGGCGCCCTTCCGTGTCGGCCCGTTCGCCCCCCTTGGCCACGTAGGTGTCCACGGGCTCGGCGGCGCAGCGGTAGCCCAGGGAGCCGGTGGGCGTGCGATACGCGGTGCGCAGGTACCCCAGGTCGCAGATGCGCCGGCGGGTCTCGTCCTGCGAGGCGATGCCGGGCACCTCCACGAGCTTGAACGGATAGCCCGTGGGTGAGGCGCGGGGGTCGGTGGTGATGCGCGCCTCGCCACTGGCCACGCCCGCCAGCACACCCGCGCGCAGATCCGGGGCGATCCCCGATTCCTCGCAGTACGCGAACAGCGTCCCTACCTGAACGCCCGTCGCCCCGGCGGCGCGCGCGTTCCGCAGCCCCTCCGGCGAGCCCGCGCCGCCGGCCACCCAGAACGGCAGGCCGAGCTCCGCGAGCTTGGCGAGGTCCACCACGTCGCGCTCGCCGTACACCGGCTCGCCGTGCTCGTTCAGGCGCAGCTCGCCGCGTGGCGGCGCGTTGTGCCCGCCGGCGGTGGGGCCCTCCACCACGAAGCCGTCCACGCGGCCGTTGGCCTTGCGCGCCAGCGTGGTGGCCAGCGAGTTGGCGGAGACGATGGGCACGAACCACGGGCGGCGCAGCGCGGCCGGCGCGCCTTGTGGCCAGTGATCCGCGGGGTCGAGCTCCAGATACTCCACCTCGCCCGGCGCGAGCCCGTCCACGTCGAATCGCATGGACGCGGGCCGATGCTCGGCGAGCGCGTCCAGCGCGCCCGGGATCTCGCGCGGGATGCCGGCGCCCATGAGCACGTAGTCCACTCCCGCCAGCATGGCGCCGTAGAGCGACGCCAGATTGGGCATCTGAACCTTGGCGAGCAGGTTGAGCCCCACGCGGCCGCGGTGCCCCTCCTTGGCCAGGTACACCTCCACGAAGTTCGCCAGCATGGTGAGCTGCTGCCGCGGCACGCTCACGCGCTGCTTGTACATCGGCAGCACCTTGTACGGCGTGCCTGCCGGGCGACCTCCCGGCCGGAAGTAGCGCTGCAGCACGCTGGCGCCCACGCCGGGGATCGGGAAGCGCTCGATGGCGCGCCGCATGTGGCCGTCCGCGTCGCCATCCTGCAGACGTCGCACGAGCAGGGTGTCGAGCGCGGTGCCGGAGACCACGCCCAGCTGGCCGAAGAGCGAGACCGCGCGCGCGAGCGCCCAGTTGGAGACGCCCACGCCCATCCCACCCTGGATGATGCACGGATGACCGGCGGCGGCAGCCGCGAGAGAGGAGAGGTACATGCGGGCACAGCCTACGGTACGCCGCACCCGGCTGGCGTGACGATTGTCACAGCGGTGCGAGCTACCCCGTCACCGGCAGCGCCCCACGCTCGACCTCGCTGAGACTTCCGTCACACCGCCCGTCCCACGGCTGCCGTACGGTTCGCGCATGCGAACCGGAGACGTCATGCAGGAGCCGACGGATGTGGAGCCGGCCGGAGCACTGGACGCGGACGCGGTGCACGCCGCCCTCGCGGACGTGCCGTACCCCGGGCTGACGCGCAGCCTGGTGTCGTTCGGCATGGTGAAGCACGTGAGCGTGTGCGCGGGGCACGTGAAGGTGCAGCTCGCGCTGCGCACGGGCGACCCCACCATTCCCGAGCGGCTGGACGCGGCCATCGGCGCGCGGCTCGCCGCCCTGGGCGCCACGGCGGTGAGCGTGGTGATCGCGCCGCCCGAGCCGGCGCCCGCCGCGCCCGCGGCACGTGCCGCCCGCGACCCATGGGCCGACCGCGGGCGGCTGGCGGCGGTGACCCACGTGATTGCCGTCGGCGCCGGCAAGGGCGGAGTGGGGAAGAGCACCGTGGCCGTCAACCTGGCCCTCGCGCTCGCCGCCGACGGACTGCGCGTGGGGCTGCTGGACGCGGACATCTACGGGCCCAGCCTGCCCATCCTGCTCGGCATCGAGCACGGCGCCACCGAGGTGCGCATGACACCGGAGAAGCAGATCATCCCGGTGCTGGCGCACGGCCTGCCGTTCATCAGCTTCGGCTTCTTCCTGGGCGAGGGCTCGCCGGCCATCTGGCGCGGCCCCATGGTGTCCAAGGCGGTGAAGCAGTTCGCGCGCGGCGTGCAGTGGCCCGCGCTCGACGTGCTGGTGGTGGACCTTCCGCCGGGCACCGGCGACATCCCCCTCAGCCTCGCGCAGGCCATCGAGCTGTCCGGCGCCGTGGTGGTCACGCAGCCACAGCGGCTGGCGGGCGTGGAGGCCATGAAGGCGGCGGCCATGTTCGCGGAGCTCGAGGTGCCCGTGTTGGGCGTGGTGGAGAACATGAGCGGCGCGTTCGGCAACGGCGGCGGCCGCGCCGTCGCGGAGCGCCTGGGCGTGCCGCTGCTCGGCGAGGTGGCGTTCGATCCACGGATGGTGAGCGAGGGCGACGCCGGCACGCCGCCGGTGGTCGGGCGACCGCGGAGCGACGTGGCCGCGAGCTACGTGGGCATCGCCCGCCACATCGCCGCGGCGCTCGGCTGGGAATACGTCCACGACCACGCGGCCCATGCACCCGCCGCGGCACCGGGGTCCCTGACGTGAGCGCGACGGCCGTGGCGCCCACGCGTGCGCCACCGATGGGCGCGGGGCTGGCCCCGGCTGGCGGCGCATCGCTCCTGCTGCCGGCGCAGCACTTCGCTGCCGCGGTGGCGTTCCTGGCGCTCGGCGCCGCGGGACTGGTGTGGATCGCCCCGGAGCTCGCGCGCGGGCTGTACCTCTCACCGCGCGTGGCGGGCGTCACGCACCTCTTCACGCTCGGCTGGCTCACCACCACCATCTTCGGCGCGCTCTATCAGCTGCTCCCGGTGGCACTCGGCGCGCCGGTATACTCGGAGCGCCTCGGGCATGCGAGCTGGTGCGCCTTCGTACCCGGGGTCGCGGTGTTCGCGGCCGGCGTGGCCGCCGGCTCCGTCCCGCTCCACCACGTGGGCATCACCCTCGTGGTCACCGGCGTGCTGCTGCTGCTGGTGAACGTGGCGTGCACGCTGCCACGCGCGCAGCGGCGCGACGTGACGTGGGCCGCGGTGGCCATCGCGATCACCTTTCTCGCCTCGACGCTCGTGCTGGGCGTCGCGCTGCTGCACAACCTGCACACGGGCTTCCTGGCCGAGCAGCGAGTGCGCGTGCTGGCCATCCATCTGCACGTCGCGCTGGTGGGCTGGGCGCTGATCATGATGGTGGGCATGTCGCATCGCCTGCTGCCCATGTTCCTGCTCGCCCACGGCGCGGATACCAGTGGAACGCGGCGCGCGCTGGTGTTCCTCACACTGGGCGTCACGGTGCTGGCCGCGGGTCTCGCGCGCGGGCATCCGGCGTGCGCGTGGGTGGGATTGGTGCTGCTCGAGGCGGGCATCGTCTGCTTCCTGTTGCAGGCGCACCGATTCTTTCGGGCCCGCGTGCGCCCGGCGCTGGACGTCGGCCTGCGGTTCGTGGCCGTGGCACTCGGCTTCCTCGCGGTGGGCGCGGTGCTGGGGCCGGCGGTGCTCGCGTGGGGCGGAGCGCGGCACCCGCGCCTGGCCGTGGCCTACGTGCTCGTGGGGTTGCTGGGCGGCGTGCTGCTCCACGTCGTGGGCTACTTCTACAAGATCGTGCCATTTCTCGCCTGGATCAGCCGCTATCGCGGCCGAGTGGGGCGCGAACCGGTGCCCACCGTGGCCGACCTGTACTCCGCCCGTGCGGCCACGGTGCAGCTCTGGGCCATGACCGCCGGCGTCGCCGGGCTGGCCGCGGGCGTGGCCGTCGGCAACCTGTGGATCGTGCGCGCCGCCGCGCTGCTCTTCTGCGCGGGCGTCGCCATCTTCGTCACCCAGATCGCGCGCGTCGCGCGGGGATGCCATC
>DATANT010000261.1:0-9493 GCA_036266115.1 Gemmatimonadaceae bacterium
GCGCCTCGTGCTCGCCGCCCAACCCCAGCGGGTCGCCGGTGACCGGGCGGTACGTGTACCGTGCCACGCCGTCCCATTCCACCAGCGCCGTGCCGCGGCCGCGGCCGCGCACCTCGCAGCAGAGTGGGTTGCGGGGCAGGAGCAGCAGGTCAACGGACGGCCGCTCGAGCAGCGCGGCGGCCAGCGGCTCCCACCGCTCAGCCAGCGCCGGCCACCACGGCCGCTCGCGGCGCTCGAGCTCCAAGTAGAGATGCGCCATGGCGTTGCCGCTCACCATCACGGCCGCGTCGCGCCCCCGGCCGAACACCCAGGGGTGCGCGATGATGCCGTGCCCCCAGGAGTCCAGCAGCCCGGCCAGATCCTCGTGCTGGCGCACCGGCGAGTGCCCGTGGTCGCTCACGATCCAGAGGTGCGTGCGGTCCCACGTGCCGATGCGCTCCAGACCGGCGCGAAGCTCGCCCGCCACCTCGTCCACGATGCGCATGGCATCGCGAACCACCGGCGCGCCGTGCCCTTCGGCGTGGGACGTCTTGTCGATGCCCGTGAGCGCGGCGAAGACGAAGTCCGGCCGCTCGGCGCACACCCGGCGCGCCACCTCGGCGCCGATGTCACGGTCGATCTGCAGCCAGCCGCGCACGTTGCCCCGAAAGTGCGTGCGGGCGGCGCGGAGCACGAAGCCGGCGCCGCGCGCCATCTGCCGCTGCCGGGTGAGGCCGCGGCCGATCATGTTGAGCGCCGCCAGGCTCGAGCCCGCGAGCTCGAACAGGGTGGGCGCGGTGGGATCGAGGTCGCGGTCCACCTTGCGCATCTCGGACCCCACGTAGCTGCGCGTGTAGTGCGGA
Source organism: Gemmatimonadaceae bacterium (assembly GCA_036266115.1). Classification (GTDB taxonomy): domain Bacteria; phylum Gemmatimonadota; class Gemmatimonadetes; order Gemmatimonadales; family Gemmatimonadaceae; genus DATANT01. Next base: position 843 of record DATANT010000261.1, read on the forward strand.
TAGCTGGTGGCCGTGCGCGCGCGGTCGAACCAGCGCAGCGCGGGCAGTCCCACCGGACCCGGATAGCGCCCCATGAGGAACGGCGCGTACGCGGGCCCGGTGACCGACGGGAAGGTGGACGTCACCGTATGGAAGCCGCCCTCGGCGCGCAGGCGCGCCAGGGCGGGAAGCTCGCCGTCGTCCATGGCCTGGCGCAGCGTGTCGGGACGCGCGCCATCGGCCACGAGCACGATCACCGGCATGAGATCGACTGAGGCATGAAGCGCGTAATCAAGCGCCGCTCGCGGCCGTGGGCTAGCGCCGTGGCCCGGGCAGTGCTTCACCACACGCCACCAGACGCGCCCCGCGCCCAGCCGCCACCCACCAGTTCGCCCCCGGCGCACGCCCGATCCTCCCCTCCGGGCCTCGATGCGCCCAGATTGCAGAACCTCCCACCTCCTCTCCACCAGCCGCGTCCGATGCCACCAAAGAAGAAGCGCTCGTCGACGTCCACGCCCAAGCGCGTCCGCTCCGCCGGGGGGCGCAAGATGGACCCCGCCAGGATGGCCAGCGCCGAGCACGAGTCGCGGGAGTTCCTGCGCGAGCGTACCGAGGAGGGGCACCGGAAAGCGGGACGCACCCCGCCGTCCGCCGAGGGATCGTCCCGACGGGTGGGCTCGGCGCGCGTGGTGGACACGGACCTGCGCAGCTACCGCACGCCGGTGACCGAGGACGAGAAGCTGCTGCAGCCCCCCTCGCCCGACTCGGACTTCACCCGCTCCGATCCGTGGCGCGTCATGCGCATCACGAGCGAGATCATCGACGGCTTCGACATTCTCGCCGGCGTGGAGAAGGGCGTCTCGGTGTTCGGCTCGGCGCGCACCGGCCCGGACGACCCGATGTACGGCGCCGCGCAGGAGACCTCGCGGCTGCTGGGCGAGGCGGGGTTCAGCATCATCACCGGCGCCGGTCCGGGCATCATGGAGGCGGCCAACCGTGGGGCCAAGCTGGCGGGCGCGCACTCGGTGGGGTGCAACATCGAGCTGCCGTTCGAGCAGGGCGCCAACCCGTACGTGGACACCCTGGTGAACTTCCGCTACTTCATGGTGCGGAAGACGATGTTCATCAAGTACTCGGTGGCGTTCATCATCTTCCCGGGCGGCTTCGGCACGCTGGACGAGCTGTTCGAGGCGGTGACCCTCATCCAGACCGGCAAGCTGTATCAGTTCCCGGTGATCCTGTTCGGGCGCCACTACTGGGCCGGACTGCTCCGCTGGCTGCAGGCGCGCGTGCTGGCCGACGGCAAGATCTCGCCGGGCGACCTGGACCTCATCCTGCTCACCGACGACCCGGCGGAAGCCGCCAACGCCGTGATCGCGGCCTACGGCGCGCAGGCGGCGACCCTGCAGGAGCGCGCCGAGATCGAGGGCCAGGCCGAGCAGGGAGGGCGGAACAACGGAGTGGCGAAGCTCGGCCGAGGGGACGGGGCGGAGCGCGGCGAGCCGCTGAAGCCAGCGAAGCGGGGGCGCAAGGGCGCCGGCAGGCGCGGCTAGACGGACAGGCCGGCGGCGCGAGCGCGCGGGCAGGCGCCCGGGTGTTGGCCCGCGGTCCTACTCCGTGCCGGCACGCCCGACCGCGCGCACGAGGCTGAGTCTCGAGTACTCGCCCCGGGACGCGAGCCCCTCCCAGCCCTCGGGGCCCAGCACCCGGTCGCGTACCTCGGTCTCCGGCACGCCGTCGCGCAGCAGTCCGCGGATCTCGGCCATGGTCTCCTCCAGCCAGTCGGCCTTGGCGCGCAGCAGCGGCACCGGCTCCGCCACGGCGCCGCGATGGGCGTCGAAGAGCACCACCGGGCCCAGCGCGGCGGCGGCGCGCAGGCTGCGCACCAGCGCCTCGGGGTCCTCCTCCGAGTGGGCCACGCGCACCCGCACGCCCAGAAAGAGGTCGCCCGCGAACAGCTCACGGCGCTCCGGGTCCCAGACCACGTGATGATCGGGCGAGTGGCCGGGCGACGGGACGAGCTGCGGCACGTCGTCCGCGAAGGGCGTGACGGGTGCCGCCACGGGCCGCGCGGCGCCCCACGTGGCGCGGCGATAGAGGCGAATGGGGGCGGGTTGCCGGGTGGCCTGGAGCGTGGCTGGCGCCGCGGCCACCGGCACGCCACGCTCGGCGAGCAGCGCGAGGTTGCCGGCGTGATCTTCGTGGTAGTGCGTGATCATCGTGCCGCGCGGCCGCGTTGTCTCCAGCCAGCGGCCCAACTCCGGCTCCACGCCCGGACAGCCCGTATCCACCAGCACGCCGCGCGTGAGGAATGCGCTCACGGTGTAGCCCAGCACGTGGCTGATGCGCGTCTGGCAGTGCAGACGGGTGACGGGGCCGTGCGTCCGGAGCTCGAGCAGCGGAGTGCGGGGCGGGAGTGCGGGGCGGGAGTGCGGCGAGGGTGAAGGACGGCAGGGGCCGGTTGAGCGCGATTTGCGGCCGCCCGGTCCCGGGACTAATCTATTGAAGCGATGTCAGCGCCCGGCCCGTGAGGGTCGGGCGTTCCACTTTTCTGTCCCGAAGCCGATGATCGAATCCCTGAAGCTCAAGTTGGGCGATGAGGTGCAGAAGCTCCAGCACGAGCTGAACGTCGTCCTGCCGAACGAGATTCGGAAGGCGGTGGAGCTGGGCGACCTGCGCGAGAACAGTGAGTACAAGGCCGCGCTGGAGCGGCAGCAGTTCGTACAGGCCCGCCTGGGCCAGCTCCGGCAGCGGCTGAGCAAGCTCTCGCAGATCGACGTGGCGCAGATCCCGACCGATTCGGTGGGGCTGGGCTCGCGCGTGGTGGTCGAGGACCAGGCCAGCGGCACGCGCGAGACGTACCACCTGGTGTTCGGAGACGCCGTGGAGTTCGAGGACGGTCACGTGACCATGAGCTCGCCCATCGGACGGGCGCTCATCGGGAAGGCCGTGGGCGACGACGTGGTGCTCAAGCTGCCGGCGATGACGCGGCGGCTCACGGTGGTGGAGCTGGCGACGATCCATCAGTCGACGCCAGAGTAGGCCAGAGCAGGCACGGCCGCGCTTCTCGGCGGGCGGGTGTGCGGCGGGCGCCATGGGTGGCGCCCGCCGTTCGTCGTCAGCGGGGTCGGATCACCGCGGTCGGGTGCCGGGTGAGTCGCCCAGCCCCGGCCCCCCCCCGTCACTCGTTCTCCACCCCGAACACTCGCCGCACTTCCGCCCGGTACGCGGCCACCTGCGCCCGCCGCACCTTGAGCGGCCAGTGCAGCGCGTCGGCGAGCAGCGCCGTCGTCGCCCGCAGCGCGCTCTCCCCGTGATCCCGGGCCTCGAAGCCCAGGTGCGTGCGGCGTAGCAGCACGTCGCCCAGCGTGCACGCCATCTCGCGGGTGGCGGCGTGCACCACCTCGGCCTTCAGGTATGGCAGCCCGGGTGACAGGCGGCCGGCCAGCGCGTGATCCGCGGCCGCCAGCGCCCACACCCGCCGCCACCGGCTTCCGTACGCGTGCACCAGCCGCTCGCCCACGGCCGCGTCGCCGGTGGCCGTGGTGGCCAGCGCGCGCTCGCCCTCCAGCGACCCCAGGTCGCCCCCCGGCAGCGGCACCCGGTGCGACGTGACCTCCTTGGCGTGCCGCCGCAGCTCGTGCACCACGCCGTCCACCACGTCGGCGGCCATCGCGCGGTAGGTGGTGAGCTTGCCGCCGGTGACCGTGAGCAGCCGCGACGCGCTCCACGTGAGCTCGTGCTCCCGCGATCGGCTGGCCGGGCTCCCGGCGCTCTCCGACGCGACCAGCGGGCGGATGCCCGCCCACGCGCTGATCACGTCGTCGGCGGTGAGCCCCGCGTCGGGAAACGCGGCGTTGGCCGACTGCAGCAGGTACGCCACGTCCCGCTGGGTGGCGCGCACCTCGTCGGGCGACATGGTGGTGGGCGTGTCGGTGGTGCCGATGATGGTGAACGCGCCGGCCGGCAGCACGAACATCACCCGCCCGTCCACCACCGACACGAGCGTCACCGCGCCCGTGTTCCCCACGCGCTCGCGCGGCACCAGTAGGTGCACGCCCTTCGTGCCGCGCACCGCCGGCTGGCCGCCGCTGCCGTCCAGCTCCAGGATGGTGTCGGCCCACGGGCCGGTGGCGTTCACCACCACGTTGGCGCTCACCGCGTGCTCGGTGCCGGTGAGCCTGTCGGTCACCACGGCGCCGGCCACCCGGCCGCCGGAGCGGCGGAGCGCCGTCACCGCCACGTGGTTGGCCACCGAGGCGCCGGCTTCCGCGGCGGCGAGCGCGGTGGCCAGGGTGAGGCGCGCGTCGTCGGTGCCGGCATCCCAGTAGCTGGCACCGCCCACCAGCTGATCGGCGCGCAGGTGCGGCTCGCGCCGCAGCACCTGCGCGGCCGAGAGCCGCTCGTGCCGCCCCACGTTCCGGAAGCGGGCGAGCGCGTCGTACAGCCAGAGCCCCACGCCCAGCTTCCAGCGCGGCAGCCGCGCGCCGCGATACACCGGCCAGGTGAAGGCCATGGGCCGCACGAGATGCGGTGCGAGCTGCAGCAGCAGCGCGCGCTCGTGGCTCGCCTCGAACACCAGCCCGAGCTGCCCGTGCTCCAGGTAGCGCACGCCGCCGTGCACCAGCCGCGACGACCGGCTGCTGGTGCCCGCGCCGAAGTCGTCGCGTTCCACCAGCGCCACGCGCAGGCCGCGCAGCGCGGCGTCGCGCGCCACGCCGGCGCCGGTGATGCCGCCGCCGATCACGAGGACGTCGAAGCGCTCGGCGCCGAGCCGCTCGAGGGTGTGGTGGCGGTCCAACCAGGCGGCGGTGGTCATCGATGCTACGGTACGAGGCGTGCGACCGTTCGGGAAGTCGGCACGGGGAACAGGTGCTCGGGGAGTGGGAACCGTGCGGGGTATCACCATCAGCCTCCAACGTCATGGCCCACCCATCGCATCCCCATGGCGTCGCCCCGCCTTCAACTCTAGACTTCGCCCATGCCCACTCCTGGTAACGGCCGACGCGTCGCGATCGTGGCGGGGGTCCGCACGCCGTTCGCGCGCGCGGGCACCCAGCTACGCAGCTTCTCCGCCATCGAGCTGGGCAAGCTCGCCGTCGCGGAGCTCATCCAGCGCACCAACCTGGATACCAAGGAGGTGCAGGCGCTCGTCTTCGGCACGGTGGTGCCGGACGTGCAGGCGCCCAACATCGCCCGCGAGGTGTCGCTGCTGCCGCTGCTGCCCAAGGGCGTGCAGGCGGTGACGGTGAGCCGCGCGTGCGCCTCGGCCAATCAGGCCATCACCGACGTCGCCGATCAGATCCTGCTGGGCCACCTGGATGTCGCCATCGCCGGCGGCGCCGAGTCGCTCTCCAACGTGCCGGTGCTGCACTCGCGCGGCTTCTCCGACGCGCTGCTCGCCGCCAGCCGCGCCAGGTCCTTCGGGCAGCGCGCGAAGGCACTGTCGCGCATCCGTCCGCGGGACTTCGTCCCCATCACGCCCGCCATCGCCGAGCCGTCCACCGGCGAGTCGATGGGCGAGTCGGCGGAGAAGATGGCGAAGATCAACGCCATCGGGCGCGAGGAGCAGGATCAGCTCGCGCTGCGCTCCCATCGCCTGGCCGCGGCCGGCACGGCCGACGGACGGCTGACCGCCGAGATCGTGCCCGTGTTCGTGCCGCCCGCGTACGAGGAGGTGGCCACCAGCGACAACGGCATCCGCGACAACACGAGCCTCGAGCAGCTGGCCGCGCTCAAGCCGGTGTTCGACCGCAAGTACGGCACGGTGACCGCCGGCAACGCGTCGCCGCTCACCGATGGCGGCGCCGCGGTGCTGCTGATGAGCGAGGCGCGCGCGAAGGCGCTGGGCTACGAGCCGCTGGGCTACATCCGCTCCTACGCATACGCCGCGCTGGACCCGGGCGAGCAGCTGCTCATGGCGCCGGTGCTCGCCGCCCCGGTGGCGCTCCAGCGCGCCGGCCTCACGCTACCCGACATGGACCTGGTGGAGATGCACGAGGCGTTCGCCGCGCAGGTGCTGTCGAACCTCAAGGGGCTGGAGAGTCGCGAGTGGGCCGAGCGCGCCGGCTTCTCGAAGCCGGTGGGCGAGGTGGACCGCGCGCGGTTGAACGTGATGGGCGGCTCCATCGCCATCGGCCATCCCTTCGGCGCCACCGGGGCGCGCATCACCACCACGCTGCTCAACGAGCTCCGCCGACGCGATCAGCAGTTCGGGCTGATGACGGTGTGCGCCGCTGGGGGAATGGGGTTCGCGATGGTGGTGGAGCGCACATGAGCGCAGCACTCTCCGTCGCCGTGCGCGACGGCGTCGCCATCGTCACGCTCGACCTGCCGGGACAGTCCGTGAACACGCTCGGGCGCACCGTGCGCGAGGAGTTCGCGCGGCTGTTCGACCGACTGGAGCGCGATTCCACGGTGCGCGCGGCGGTGCTGGCGAGCGCCAAGCCGGACGTCTTCATCGCCGGCGCCGACATCGAGGAGCTCTCGGGCATTCGCCTGCCGTCCGAGGCGGAGCAGCTGAGCCGCGGCGGGCAGGAGCTGCTGGCGCAGCTCGAGGCGCTGCGGGTGCCGGTGGTGGCGGCCATTCACGGCGCCTGCCTGGGCGGCGGGCTGGAGGCGGTGCTCGCCTGCCACCATCGCGTGGCCAGCGATCATCCCAGGACGGTGTTCGCGCTGCCGGAGGTACAGCTCGGGCTCATCCCGGGCGCCGGTGGTACGCAGCGGCTGCCGCGCATCATCGGGCTGCGGAACGCGCTCGACATGATCCTCACCGGTCGCACCGTTCGCGGCCGGCGCGCGCTCGGGATGGGGCTCGTGGACGAGCTGGTGCACCCGGCCATCCTGCTGGAGGTGGCCGAGCGCCGCGCGCGGGAGTTGGGCGCGGGCACCAGGCCGCGCTCGCGGGGACGCCGGCGCAAGGACGCCGCCTCGCTCGCGCTGGACGAGAACCCGCTGGGTCGCATGGTGGTGCTCCGGCAGGCGCGCGAGCGCACGGAGGCCAGGACGCGCGGGCAGTATCCGGCGCCGCTCGCCGCGCTGGACGCCATCACCACCGGTTACAGCGAGGGCGAGGAGCGCGGCTACGCGAGCGAGGCCCATCACTTTGGCGACCTGGTGGTGAGCGAGGTGTCGCGCGAGCTGGTGTTCCTCTTCTTCGCCACCCAGGCGCTCAAGAAGGACCCGGGCGTGGCCGAGCCGGCGCCGGACCCGCTGCCGGTGAACAAGCTCGCCGTCATCGGCGCCGGCTTCATGGGCTCCGGCATCGCCGCCGTGGCGGCGCAGCAGGATACGCTCGTGCGGCTCAAGGACACCGACCTGCTGCGCGTGGGACGCGGCCTCAAGGCCGCGCGCGACGTCTTCGAGGAGCGGCTGCGCAAGCGGCGCATCACCCGGGGGCGCTTCGACGATCTCGTCACCATGGTGGGCGGCACCACCGAGTACTCGGGCTTCGGCAACGTGGATCTCGCCATCGAGGCGGTGTTCGAGGACGTGGCGCTCAAGCACACGGTGCTGCGCGAGACGGAGGCGGTGCTGCCCAGCGACGCGATCTACGCGTCCAACACCAGCACCATCCCCATCGCCACCATCGCCGAGGTGTCGCGGCGGCCGGAGCAGGTGCTGGGCATGCACTTCTTCTCGCCCGTGCCCAAGATGCCGCTGCTCGAGGTGATCGCCACCGCGCGCACGAGCCCCACGGCGGTGACCACCGCGGTGGCGTACGGCAAGCGGCTGGGCAAGACGGTGATCGTGGTGAACGACGGGCCGGGCTTCTACACCACGCGCACCCTGGCCGCGTACATGAACGAGGCCGGCCATCTGCTGGACGAGGGCGCGTCCATCGAGGCGCTGGACGCCGCGCTCGTGGAATTCGGCTTCCCGGTGGGGCCGGTGACGCTGCTCGACGAGGTGGGCATCGACGTGGCCGGCAAGGTGGCGGTGGTGCTGGGCGACGCCTTCGGCGCGCGCATGGCGCCCTCGCGCTCGCTGGCCCGCGTGGTGGCCGCCGGGCGCACGGGGCGCAAGGGAAGGCTGGGCTTCTACAAGTACGACGCGAAGGGGAAGAAGGGAAACGTGGACCCCTCCATCTATGACCTGCTGCCCAGTGGCGCGCAGCGTACCGAGCTGCCCGCCGAAGACATGCGCCGCCGCCTGGTGCTGGCCATGGTGAACGAGGCCGTGCACTGCCTGGAGACGGGCATCCTGCGCTCGGCGCGCGACGGCGACGTGGGCGCCGTGTTCGGCATCGGCTTCCCGCCCTTCCGCGGCGGGCCGTTCCGTTGGGTGGACAGCGTGGGCGCGGCGCAGGTGGTGGAGCGCATGGACGAGCTGAACGGCCGCTTCCCGCCGCGCTTCCAGCCCGCGCCCATGCTCGTGGAGATGGCGCGCGCCGGCCGGCGGTTCTATCCGGAACGGGGGCGCGCGCCATGACGACGGGCACCCGCGCGCGGCGCCTGCTCGCCGCCCTCGCCGCGCTCGCGCTGGGCGTCGCGCCGCTGGCCACGCCGCTCTCCGCGCAGCCCTCCGGCACGCCGCGGTCCGCCGTGCCCGACGTCCGGCAGCCGGACATCGATGCGGGCGACGACCTGGACGTGATGCTCGCCACCATCGGCCAGGGTGACCTGGTGTGGGAGCGCTTCGGCCACAACGCGCTCATCATCCGCGACCGCAGC
>DATANT010000262.1:0-14005 GCA_036266115.1 Gemmatimonadaceae bacterium
GGCCGGGCGGGATGCGCTCGACGCGCGCGCCGGAACGGAAGCGGGGAGCCGGTGGCTGGCCACGCCAGTCCGGCTCCCCGCTTCCGTCCTTCCCGGCCCCGCGCCGCGCCGCTAGTCGCCCGACGTGGGCTGCGGCGCCGGCTCCAGCACGGGATCCATCGTGGCGGCGTGGCCGAACCGCACCCGCAGCCACGCCACGGCGTCGTCGAACAGCGTGTACACCACCGGCACCACGAACAGGGTGAGGATGGTGGAGGTGATCAACCCGCCGATCACCGCCCGGCCCATGGGCGCCCGCTGCTCCGCTCCCTCGCCGGCGGCCAGCGCCAGCGGCAGCATGCCGAAGATCATCGCCACCGTGGTCATGATGATCGGCCGCAGGCGGATGCGCGCCGCCGAGAGCAGCGCGTCGCGCCGCACCATGCCCCGCTCCCGCTGCTGGTTGGCGAAGTCGATGAGCAGGATGCCGTTCTTGGTCACGAGTCCCATCAGCATGATGATGCCGATCATCGTGAACACGTTCAGCGTGCCCCCGGTGAACAGCAGCGCGAGCGCCACGCCGATGAAGCTGAGCGGAAGGGCCAGCATGATGGCCAGCGGCTGCACGAAGGAGCCGAACAGCGACGCCAGGATCAGGTAGATGAACACCACGGCGAGGATCAGCGCCTCGAGCACGTAGCCCTTGGTCTCTTCCAGGTTCTCCACGTCGCCCTTGAACACCGTGCGATAGCCCGGCGGCAGCCCCACGGAGTCCATGGCCGCGCGCGCGGCGTCCGCCACGGTGCCCATGCTGTGCCCGGGCAGCACGCCGGCCGACAGCGTCACCTGCCGCTCCAGGCTGCTCCGCTCGATCTGCTGCGGCCCCACCCCGGCCTGCACGGTGGCCACCTGCGACAGCGGGATCATGGCTGGCTGGCCGGTGACGGCATCCCGGTTGGTGCTCGGCACCACGATCGCCGAGACGTCGCCCGCCGAGGTGCGCATGGAGTCCGGATAGACCACCACCACGTCGTGCGAGTACCCCTGCTCGTCCTCCCACTGGGTGGCCCGCTGGCCGGTGAACAGGGGCTGGATGGTCTGCGCGATGGCGCCGATCCCCAGGCCGGCCGCCCACGCCTGCTCGCGGTCCACCCGCACGTCCAGCTGCGGGATGTCGCCCTCCTCGCTGGACTGCGGCTCGGCCACGCCCGGGATGTCCTGCAGCACCGCGAGCACCTGCCCGGCGGCGATCTTGAGCCGCGTGGGCTCGGGGCCCTGCACCAGCACCTGGATGGGCTGGCGGTTGCCGCCGAAGATGGACGGCGTGCCGGTGACGTTGGCCCGCACGCCGGGCACGTTCCGCAGGTGCGCGCGCAGGTCGGTCTGCACGCCGGCCTGCGTCTTCGTGCGATCCGCCTTGTCGATGAGCTTCACGAATATCCGCCCGCTGCTCGGGGTGCCGCGAAAGCCGCCGCCCACGGACATGTAGGTGAACGCCACCTCCGGCTGCTCTCGCAGGTAGTCGGCGATCGCCATCCCCTTGCCCGTGGCGTACTGCAGGCTCGAGCCCGGGGTCGTGCGGAAGTTGACGTTGAACTCCCCGCCGTCGTAGTCGGGCATCCAGGTGAAGCCGAGTCGCGGCAGGATGAGGAACGCGATGGTGATCGCCGCCGCCGCCGCGCCGAGCACCGGCTTGCGGTGGTCGAGCGCCCAGGCCAGCCCTCCCGGATACCGGTCGGCCACGCGCTCGAACCAGTCGTTGAAGCCCTGCGCCATGCGGCGGATCACGCCCTTCCGGCGCACCGGCGCGCCGGCGCCGTGGCCCTGGCCATCGTGCGCATACTCCACGTCGGGATCGGGCCAGACGCTCGAGAGCATGGGGTCCAGCGTGAACGAGACGAACAGCGACACCAGCACCGCCGCCGCCACCGTGACGCCGAACTGGAAGAAGATCTTGCCGATCTGCCCGCCCATGAACGCCACCGGGATGAACACGGCGATCACGGCCAGCGTGGTGGACACCACCGCCAGCCCGATCTCGCTCGTGCCCTCGCGCGCGGCGGTGTAGTGGTCCTTCCCCATCTCCAGGTGGCGCACGATGTTCTCGCGCACCACGATCGCGTCGTCGATGAGCAGCCCGATCGCCAGCGAGAGCGCGAGCAGCGTCATCGTGTTGATGGTGAACCCGAAGATCCACATCGAGAAGAACGACGAGATGATGCTGATGGGCAGGGCGAGCCCGGTGATCACCGTGGATCGCCAGGAGTTGAGGAAGAAGTAGATGATCAGGATGCAGAGGATGGCGCCGATCACCAGCTCGTGCTGCACCGAGGCGAGCGACGCGCGGATGCGCTTCGAGTCGTCGTTCACCACGGTGAGCTTGATGTCGCCGGGGAGCTGCGCCTGCAGGTCGGCGGCGGCCGCACGCACCCGGTCGGCCACCTCCACCGTGTTGGAGCCCGCGATCTTGAGGATCTCCAGGCTCACCGCGGGAGTGCCGCTGAGGTAGGCGGCGCTCCGCCGCTCGGCCGTGCCGTCCACCACCGTGCCCACGTCACCCAACCGGATGGGCACGCCGTTGCGCACCCCCACGGTGATGTCCGCGAACGCGCGCGGGTCCTTCACCCGCCCGGTGACGCGCACCAGCCGCTCGTTGTCGCCGCGGCGCACGCGTCCCGCCGGCACTTCCTGGTTCTCGCGGCGCAGCGCCTCCATCACCATGGGCGGCGACACCGCGTACGCGCTCATGGCCGCCGGGTCGAGTTGCACCTTGATCTCGCGCGGCGCGCCACCCACCACGTTCACGCCGCCCACCCCCGGCACCGCCTCGATGCGCGTGGCGATCACCTCTTCGGCCAGGTTGGTGAGCTCGCGCAGCGGCCGCTCCGAGCTCTGCGCGGCGATGGACATGATGGCCCGCTCGTTGGGATCGAAGCGGAGGATGATGGGATCCTCCATGCCGTCCGGCAGCTGGCGGCGCATGCGCGCCACCTTGGCCTGCACGTCCTGCTGTGCCTCGCCCACGTCCACGCCCAGCTGGAGCGACACGCGCACCAGCGAGCTTCCCTCGAACGAGGTGGAGGTGAGCTCCTTGATGCCCTGCACCGTGTTCAGTGCCCGCTCGATGGGGCGCGAGACCTCGCGCTCCATCACCTCGGGCGAGGCACCCAGCAGGCTGCTCTGGACGGTGACCACGGGATAGGTGACGTCCGGGTACTCGTCGATCGCGAGTCGCTGGTAGGCGACCACCCCCAGGACGACGAGCGCCACCATCATCATGGTGGCGAACACGGGGCGTCGGATGGAAACGTCGGAGAGGAACATGGGAGGTCGGGCTAGGAGCTGAGTGTCACGGCGAGCGCGAGTGGAGCGGGTGGGTCCAGCGGCATCGGCTGCGCGGTCACGGGCGCGGCGCGGGTGCCGCGGCGGCGCTGTCCGCCGCGCTGTCCGCGGTACCGTCTGCCGCTCCGGCCTCCTGGTTCGCCGGGCCGCTCCCTTCGCCAACGATCTGCACGCGCGTCCCGGTGCCGAGGGCGCCCACGTTGCCCACGATCACGCGATCCCCCGCGGCCAGGCCGTCCAGGATCTGCGCGAGCTGGCGGGCCTCGTCCACGATGCCCACGCGCACCGGCACGCGCTCGATCTGCTCACCCGCGATGCGGTAGACGAACGCCCCGTCGTCCCCCTGGCCCTGCCGGATGGCGGTGGAGGGCACGACGAGCGCGTCGGCCACGGTGCGGCCCACCACGCGCCCGGTGGCGAAGGTGTTGCCCTTGAGCCGCCCGTCCGCGTTGGGCACCCGCGCGTAGACGGTGATGGAGCGCGAGGTGGGGTCGATGGTGGGGCTCACCCGCGCGAGCGTGCCTTCCAGCGCCCGGCCGTCGGCCGCGAAGTGCACGCGCTGCCCGGCTCGCACGTCGCTGGCATGGCGCGCCGGCACGCTGGCCTCCAACTCCAGCACGTCGTTGCGCACCACCGTGAACATGCTCTCGCCGCGGGTGACCCGCTGGCCGCTCTCCACGTTCCGCTTCTCCACCACGCCGGAGGTGGGTGACAGCACCCGCGTGTCCCGGTTCACCACGCTGGAGGAGCGCAGGCGGGCGTCGGCGGCGGCCAGGCGCGCCCGCGCCGCCACTTCCTGCTGGCGAGCGGCCCGTGCCTCCTGCTCGGAGATGGCGCCGGCCTTGAACAGCTCGTCGGCCTGCTCCGCGTTCCAGCGCGCGGTCTCCACCTCCGAGCGGGCCGCGGCCTGCTCGGCCTGGGCGCTGCCCAGGTTGGCCTCCTGCTCGGTGGCGTCGAAGCGCGCGAGCAGCTGGCCCTCGCGCACCCGGTCGCCCTCGCGAACGTGAACGTCGAGCAGGTCGCCTTCCAGCCGGGCGCGCACGTCCACCACCTCTGCCGGGCGCAGGTCGCCGGTGATCGGCACCCCGGCCTCGATGCTCGTGGTCCGGGCGGCGGCCACGTCGCTCGTGGAGAGCACGGTGGCCGGCGGTCCGCCGGCCCTACCGCCCGGCGCCGCTGCCCGGACGTCCTCCGAGCCGCAGCCGGCGGCCAGGGTGGTGAGGCAGAGCAGGAGGGCGAGGTCAGCGAGCGGGCGAGTCGGCACGGGAAGTGGCAGGAAGAGAAGAAGTGCGGAGCGGCGCGGTGCCGCCCGTGGGTAGTGGAATGGGACGGCCCTCGGCGCGCGCCAGCTCGGCGGCTGCCAGGAACACGTCGTACACGGCACGCGCCTCGTTGATCTGCGCGATGAGCAGCGCGAGCTGGGCATCGCTGGCCTCGAGCTGGGTGCCCAGCCCGCGCTGGAAGCGCAGCGAGGCCAGCCCGTACGCCTCGTTGGCCTCGGCCACGGTCTGCTGCTGCGCCTGGAACGCCGAACGCGCGCGCGCCACCTCGCTGCGGGCGCTCGCCACCTCGATGGCCACCCGCTCACGCGCCTGCGCGAGCTGCAGATCGGCCACCTGCGCCTGGGCCTGCGCCAGCTCCACGTTGGCCTTCGTGCGCAGCCCGTCGAACAGCGGCCAGCTCACCGTGATGGCCACCGAGCGGTCCGAGAACCAGCCGCCGTTCTGCTCCGAGCACACGCGATCGGGAGGCGAGTCCGGCGGGCATGTCACGGAGGCCAGCCGCCCCATGCTCGTCGGCACGTTCTGCAGGAACCCGCCGGTGGGGAACGCCAGGTAGCCGAAGATGCCCGAGATGCCCACCGTGGGTAGATAGTCGGCACGCGCCACGCGGATCGCGTCCTGCCGCGCCTGCGTCACCAGCTCCGCCGATCGCACCGCCGGCCGCGCGTCCACCACGGGCGGCGCCGCCGAGTCGGGCCGGGCCGACACCGCCGCCAGCACGTCCCCGGCATCGAGCGTACTGGCCAGCGTCATGGGCTGCTCGGCGGGCACGTTGAGTAGCCGCTTGATCTCGAGCAGCGCGAGCTCCTCGTCGGTGCGCGCCCGGATGGCCAGCGGCTCCAGGTTGGCGCGCTCCACGCGCGCCCGCAGCACGTCGAAGCGCGCGGCCCGCCCGCCCTGCTCCAGCCGCTCCACCTGCGCCAGTCGCTCCGACGCGAGCACCACGGCGCTGTCCTGGATCTGCACGAGCCGCCGCGCGAACAGCGCGTTCAGGTAGGCGCGCTGCACGTCCACCACCATCTGCGCCTGCACCTCGCTCGCGTCCAGCCGCACCGCGTCGCCCGTCCGCCGGGCGGCGCGGTTCGCCGCCAGCACGCGTCCGCCCTGGAAGAGCGTCTGCGAGAGCACGAGGTTGGAGTTGTACGTGTTGTTCTGGCCGAAGATGGAGCCCACGGCCTGCGCGCGGGCGTTCTCCACCACGTGCTGGTAGTTGCTGTTCAGACGGAGCTGCGGCAGCGCGGTGGCGCGCGCCGCGGTGACCTGCGCGTCGGCGATCTCCACCTGGGTCTCCGCCAGGCGCACCTCGTCGCCCTGTCGCAGCGCGCGGGTGAGGGCGTCATCCAGCGTGAGACGCAGCGTGTCCGTTCGGAGCGATCCGGCGCGGCCCGACCCCTGCGCCATGACGGGCGCGGTGGCGCCGAGTGCGAGCAGGGTGGTGCCAAGTGCGAGCGTGAGAAACAGCGATTTCATAGTGTAGCTATACGTTTCATGGTCGGTGAACGTTGCTGCCGCAGGCTCCTCATGCGGCTCGCGAGCGGTGGCCGGCACCACTCCCGTTCGGGTACGCGAAGCTCGCTCAACCCACCAAGTTGCGTCCCGCGATGTGGCCGGCACAATCGAGGTCGCGTATCGATGTGCCTTACCGAATCCTTACATTGCCGTGCCCGTGGCCCGGCTGCCGATGCAGGAGGGCAGCCGAAGGGCAGTAGCGCGAGAGCCCCTGGCCGGTCCGGCGGCCAGGGGCTCTCGCGCTGCGCTTCACCGCGGTGCGGTACGCCCGGTGGCGTGCGCTACTCCAGAAACACCAGGCTCCGCCGTTCCTCCACCACCTGCTTGAGCGCGGCGTACACCTGCGGGTCCAGCAGGCGGCCCACCTGCGTGCTCAGGTAGTCGAGCGTCTCGCGCTCGCTCAGCGGCTCGCGGTACGGGCGCCGGCTGGTGAGGGCGTCGTACGCGTCGCACGCGCACAGGATGCGCCCGCCCAGCGTGATGTCCTCGCCGGCGCGGCCGCGCGGATAGCCGGTGCCGTCCCAGTGCTCGTGGTGATCGTGCACGTAGGGAAGCGCCGCGTCCACGATGGCCGTGAGCGGGGCCAGGATCTCCATGCCCGCGCGCACGTGCGACTTCACGTGCTCGAACTCCTCGGGCGTGAGGCGCGCCGGCTTGTTGAGCACTTCCTCGCGAATGCCGATCTTGCCCACGTCGTGCAGCCGGCCGGCCAGGCGCACGGCTTCCACCGTGTCGTCGCTCAGGCCCAGCGCGTGCGCCACCGCGGCGCCCAGCGACGCCACGCGCTGCGAGTGGCCACGCAGATAGATGTCCTTGGCTTCCTGCGCGTTCACGAGCGCTTCCACGGTGCTCACGGCCAGCGCACGCAGGGTGGCCTTCTCGCGCTCCAGCTCCGCCGTGCGAGCCGCCACCTCCTCGCGCACGCGCCGCTCCACCAGCCGCTGATCGATGAGGGCCTGCCGGCGATGCAGCACGCGCTCCAGCGCGTCGTGCAGGTCGGCCAGCTCCACCGGCTTCATCAGGTAGTCCATGGCGCCGTGCGAGAGCGCCTCGGTGGCCGTGCCGGCGTCGTTCAGCGCGCTCAGCATCATCACCGCCAGCTCCGGGTCGGTGGCCAGCGCCTGCGGCACGAGCTCCAGCCCCGTCATGCCGGGCATGCGAACGTCGCAGACCATGGCCACGTACCGCGTCTCCTGCAGGCGCTCGAGCGCCTCGCCGCCCGAGGCCGCCCCTCGTGCCTCGTAGCCGCGCCCGGTCAGGAACTTCATGAGCGCCATGCGGATCGAGGCTTCGTCGTCCACCACCAGCACCCGTGGCAGCGGACGGCCGGGAGGCATGGGCACGACGGGTGACGGGTGCGCGGAGGGGAGGCCGAAAGGAGTCATGCTGGGAGACAGCGAAGAGAAGGCGCGACAGAGTACGCCGAACAACGGGCAACGTCCCCGAGGACGAGCCAGGAAGCGAGGAGGTCACGCCGGGCAGCTGCCCGGCGTGACCTCCTCGTCCTTCCTCCCAGTTTGCTAAAGCCGGCCCTGGTCAGGGATTGCGGCGGCGCGCCTCGGCCAGCGCGATGTTGATGTCGTTGCGGTGGAGCTGGTACTCGGGGCGGTCCGCCGCGAGCTCCGCCGGGGCGGCGGCCACCAGGCGCTGGGTGAACGCGGCGCGGCCGGGCTCGTCCTTCTCCAGCTCGGCCACGCGCGCCGCCAGGATGAGGCCCAGCAGGTGCTGCCCGTTCTGCTGCAGCAGCGTGTCCGCCTGCGCCTTGGCCAGCGGCAGCACGCCGGTGATCTCGGCCACCCGTCCCAGGTCGTAGCGGCGCAGCGGGTCCATCTGCGGGAGCATCTGGTAGGCCTGCACGGCCATGGGCGCGAACATCTGCACGCTGTCCGTCTTCCCCGCCTCGTAGTACGTCATGATGCGGTTGTAGAGGCGGTCCACCCGCTCCTCGGGCGACATGTTGGAGATGTCCGGCGCGCGCCCCAGGCCCTGGTCGCCACCACCCGCGAACGGCCCCGCGGCACCCTCGGCCACGGTCGGGGCGGCCGCGCCGCCGCCCAGATAGCCGAAGCGCTGGCCGGCCACGTAGGCGCCGAAGGCCAGCAGCGCGATGGCCGCGAACGCCCATGGCAGGGCGGTGGTGGTGCTACGCCCCTCGGGCGTGGCGCTGGCGGCGATGGCCGGGGCACCGGCGGCGAGCCCACACCGGTGGCAGAACTTGGCGCCCGGGGTGAGGGCGGTGCGGCAGCCGGCACACACGGCGCCGTTCACCGGGGCGCCGCACTGGGCGCAGAACTGACCGGTGACGGACGCCGAGCACGACGGGCACGACTTGACGGGAGCGGAAGAGCTGGACATGCCGCGAAAGCTAGTTTGCGGCACGGGCGGGTGGTACGGTGGCCCGCTCCCGATCTCGACGCCGAGCGCGCCAGTCGCGAGCGTGTCGGTCAGCGCGTCGGCTTGGAGATCTTCTCCACCGTCTTCTCGGCCTTGCGGTCGTTCCGCGCCTCGAGCACCACGTCGGCCTGCGCCACCACGCCCACCAGCGCGCCGCGCTCGTCCACGATGGGCACCCGGCGCACCTGCTCGCGCCCCATGAGGTCCATCACGTCGTCCACGTCGTCGTTGGGCTTGCACGTGCGCACGTCGGCGCTCATCACGTCGCGCACCTTGCAGGCGTTCGGGTCGCGCCCGTCGGCCACCACCCGGATCGCCAGGTCGCGGTCGGTCACCACGCCCACCAGCCGGTCGCCGTCCACCACCGGCAGCATGCCCACGTCGGCCTGCTGCATCAGGCGCGCGGTCTCCCGGACGTTGGTATCGGCCGTCACCGTGCGCGGGCCCTTCGTCATGATCTCGCTGACCTGCATGGCTCGCTCCTGGGGTTGAGAATGAGGGGTGAGCAGCAGGGCAAGCGTCATGCCCGTGCCTTGCCGGCGCACCGCCGCGGCGGGTAGCTTGCCGCCGCCCCCGTTCCGCTCCCTCTTCTGGCCCGTCGAGGCGCTCGTGGCCACCAAGCATCGCTCCCCGCTCCCCGATCTCTCCGGAGCCTTCGCCCAGGACATCCTCGCGCTCGCCGAGGAGAACGACGTCCGCTTTCTCCGGCTGCAGTTCACCGACATCCTCGGGGTCAACAAGAACGTCGAGGTGCCGGCGTCGCAGTTCCAGAAGGCGCTCGCCGGCGACATCATCTTCGACGGCTCGTCCATCGAGGGCTTCGTGCGCGTCGAGGAGTCGGACATGCTGCTCGCGCCCGATCTCTCCACCTTCCAGATCATCCCCTGGAGCGAGGCGGGGAGCCGGGTGGCCCGCCTCATCTGCGACATCAACCGGCCCGATGGCACGCCCTTCTCCGGCGACCCGCGCCAGGTGCTCAAGCGGCAGATCGCCCGCGCCGCCGAGCAGGGCTTCGTGATGGCGGCCGGCATGGAGGCCGAGTTCTTCCTCTTCCGCCGCGGCCCGGACGGCGAGCCCACCACCGCCACGCACGACGTGGGCGGCTACTTCGACCTCGCGCCGGTGGACATGGGCGAGGAGGCGCGCCGCGCCATCATCGACGTGCTCGAGCGCATGGGCTTCGAGGTGGAGGCGGCGCATCACGAGGTGGCGCACGGGCAGCACGAGATCGGCTTCCGCTACGCCGACGCGCTGCGCACGGCGGACAACATCGCGACCTTCCGCTTCGTCGTACGCCACGTGGCGCGGCAGTTCGGCATGCACGCCTCGTTCATGCCCAAGCCCATCTTCGGGCAGAACGGCAGCGGCATGCACACGCACCAGTCGCTCTTTCGCGGCGGCGAGAACGCCTTCTGGGACGAGAGCGCCCAGTGGCAGCTCTCCAAGGTGGCGCTGCACTACATCGGCGGCCTCCTTCGCCATGCGCGCGGCTTCTGCGCCGTCACCAATCCGCTCGTGAACTCCTACAAGCGCCTCGTGCCCGGCTTCGAGGCGCCGGTGAACGTGGCGTGGAGCATGCGCAACCGCTCGCCGCTCGTGCGCGTGCCCGAGCGCCGCGGCCCGGGCACGCGCGTGGAGCTGCGCATGCCCGATCCCTCGGCCAATCCGTATCTGGCCCTGGCCGTGCAGCTCGCCGCCGGCCTGGACGGCGTGGAGACCGAGGCGGACTGGCGCGAGCCGGTGAACGAGAACATCCGGGAGATGTCGTACCGCGAGCGCCGGCGGCTGCGCATCGACGACCTGCCGCACAACCTGGCCGAGGCCTGCGACGAGCTGGAGAAGAACCGCGTGATCCAGGACGCGCTGGGCGAGCACGTGACCGAGCACTTCCTGGCCGCCAAGCGCCAGGAGTGGCAGGAGTACATCACGCAGGTCACGCAGTGGGAGCTGGACAACTACCTGGCCAAGTACTGAGCAGCGCCGAGCCGGGCGGGGCGCTCGGCGGCCAGGGTGTCCTGCGCGGGCGGCCCGGCGTTCAGCCGGCCAGCTTGCGCGCCAGCGGGCCGGTGATGGGCAGCTCCCACTCCTCGCCGTGGTACGCCTTCCACATGAGCACCAGCCACAGGGCGAGGCTGATCAGGCTCAACCCCAGCGAGAGCAGCAGCGCGGCGAGCCAGCCGAGTATCGGGACGAAGGCCAGGATGGTGCTCAGCACCGAGAGCACCACCGACAGCACGAGGAGCATCACGCTCACCGCGATGGCATGGGCCGCATGATAGCGGACGAAGCGATTCTCCCGCTCGAGCACCAGGAACGCGACGCCGGTGACGGGGCCCAGCAGGTAGGCCAGCGCGCCGGCCACGTTGGGCTCCAGTCCGGTGCTGGTCGCGGGTGACGGCGAGCGGTCGGGTGGCGTGGTCATGACGGCCTCGGGTGGAAGGGGACGGGGATCGCGGCGTCGCTCGCGAAGATCATAGCACCTGCATTAGTGCGGCGCATCCGCACGCCGCGCGGGGGCGTGAGGGTCCGCGGGCTCACCGCGAGCGCGCTGCCAGCGTGGTGTCGGCCGTGGCTCGCGCCACCGCCACCACGCCCACCGGCACGCGCCGCAGCCCCGGCCACTCCTCGGTGCCGCCGTCGGCGCTCCGCACCCGGAGTTGGGCCGAGAGGCCGCCATCCAGCAACAGCGCCCGGCGGCAGTTCAGGGCGCCCATGGCGGCCGCCATCTCGGGTACGGTGAGCCCCACGGGCACTGCCCCCAGTCGTCCCGCACCGCCCGTGGTGGCCCAGCGCGTGAGCGCCACCAGCAGCCGCCCGTCGCGCAGCTCGCACACGGCCAGCCGCCCGTCCCGATGCTCCAGGTCCACGCCGGCGCCCCCCGCGCGCAGCGCGGCGGGCAGCTCGCCCTCGCCCACCAGCAGCGCCGGGTACGATTGCAGCGCCTCCGCCACGCCGTCAGTGGCGCGAGCGGAGTCCAGCTCGGCGCGGTCCAGCACACGCACGCGCCCGTCCCGCGTGGCCACCAGCGCCGAGGCCAGCGCGCCGCTGCCCGGAGCCTGCAGCTCGCGGCCGTGGTGCACCACCCATCCCCACGGCCCCTCGTCCGTGTACTGGCCGGCGTTCATCGCCAGCACGGCGGTGGCCGGGGCGCGTCCCACGTGCCAGGGGCTCATGCGGCCGTCCGCCTCGACGGCGGCGTCCAGCCGTACCGCGTGGCGCGCCGGGTCCAGCCGGGCGAGCACCAGCCGCACGCGCGGCGCGCGCGCCAACCCCAGCCCGCGGGCCACCGCAGGGTCGTCCAACGCCAGCTCCGCCCGCTCCAACCCCGATGCCGCGACGCGCCACCGCACCGGCGGCACTGCGGTGCCGGCCAGCGCGGGAGCCGCGCCCGCCAGCACCGCGGCCGCGGCGGCCAGGGTGAGGAGCCGTGCGATCGTCACGTCGCGCCTCGCATGGGCACCGGTCGCCGGTCGCGGTCAGTTGCCGTTGCCCTCCCACCCTCGCCGCAGCTCGTACCAGCTGCCCCACTCCAGGGAGCCGTCCCTGAACATCGCGGTCAGCGGGGCGAGCTGCGCCTTGCGGCTCGCCAACGCCGCGCGCTCGGCGTCGGACGTTGGGCCCTTCTCGCCGTCGGTGAGCAGGTAGAGCGCGATGCGCTCGCGCAGCCGCCCGAAGCTGGTGGCGTTCATGCCGGCCGGTCGCGTGGGCACGGCCTTCTCGGCCCGCTCGTGCACGGGCTTCCGCGGACGTGCGCCACACTTCTTCAACACCGGGAACATGGCCTTCGTCTGGAGGTCGGCGAGCGTGGTGACCGAGTCTTCCAGCGCGGCGGCGCGCTTCTCGTCGCCGGCCTGGAGGGCCGCCGCATAGGCCTGCTGCACCGAGACCAGCTGGTTCATGTACTGCTCGCTCTCCGCCATTCCGGCCGCGGTGGGCGCCGTGGTCACGCCCTGCGTCGTGTTCTCGATGCAGGCATCGTAGTCCTTGAGCTTCTGCTCGGCCGCGAGCGCCGCCCGCCGCCGTTCGGCTTCGGCGAGCATCGGGCGCATGGCCACCAGGAACGTGTCGATGGTGGCCTCGGTGATCTCGATGGTCTCCGACCGGTTGGCCTGGGCCTGGGTGGCCGCGTCGGACGCGGCCGGGGCGGCCTTGCCCGCGGCGGCGTCACCTACCGCCTCCTGCGCCGCCTTCTTGATCTTCTTGAGGAACTGCGCTTCGGCGCCGGACGGCGAGAGAACGATGACGGCAGCACCGGCGGCCAGTAGGGCTCGGCCGAGGGCGCGATGATGGCTGGACATGGGACGCGATCTCCGTGAACGCTGTGGCGAAGCGACGATGGCGGCAGCGCGTCCTCGTAGACGGCGACGCAGGCGGCGCCCAACGGCGCACGCCGGCTCTGCTTCGAGATAGGCCGGCGTGAGTACACGTTACGGCGGTCCCCAGGGCGCCACATGGGAAGTTTGACCCAATCCAACGGCGGGCGCGGCGTGGCGGACCGTGCGGCGATGTGACAGATCCGTGAGAGATGCCGAATGCTCCCATTCGTGCCATCTGCTGCATACCCGCATCGGGAGCGAGCCATGGCCACGATGCTGACCGCACGCCTCGCGATGCGGCCGTGCGAGAGCAGCTCGGCGTGAAGCCCGGTGACCAGCTGCTGCTTCACGTGAGTGATGACGGCGTGCATCTCACCACGCTGCCGGTGGCGGTCAGGCGCGTGCAGGTTGAGCTGCGCCGGTACGTGCCTCGCGGCGCATCGCTGGCCGACGAGGTGATCGCGATGCGACGGGCACGGGTGGAGCGCGAGGGGACCGGCGCCGAAACCGACGAGTGAGGTGGCCGTGCTCGACGCGTCCGCGCCGGCGGCGGTGCTGCTCGGCGAGCCTGGTGCGGACGTGGTCGCGCCGCTACTCGCGGGCGCGCCGGTGGACGCCGTCAGCGTGGCCGAGGTGCTCATCGTGCTGCAGCGCCACGGGGTTGGGACGCCGGCCGCCGTGCGGATGCTCGAGACGCTGGCCTTCGAGACGGTGGCGACCGACGGCGTGCTCGCCCGCGAGATCGCGGAGGTCCGTCGCGTCACGCGGAGCCGCGGCCTCTCGCTGGGCGATTGTGCGTGCCTGGCGACGGCCCGCGCACGTCACGCCACGGCGGTGACCGCGGATCGCGCCTGGGCCGGGCTCGAGGTGGGCGTGGCGATCAGGGTGGTGCGCTGAGGGGGTGGCGGCGCGCGACGCACCAGCTTCGCGGCCAGGCGATGGTGGGTCTAAGCGATCTGCAACAGCCGAGCGTGGCACCGCCCCCGCGCGGGGAGCGACGTCAAGCTGGGCGCCGTCTATTCCTCGACCGGCGTTTCAATTCACGCCCCCGCGCGGGGAGCGACGTCGCCCTACTTGCTCGCGCCGCGCAGCACCAGGTTTCAATCCACGCCCCCGCGCGGGGAGCGACGCTCTGCGCGAGCATGAGGAACAGGTCCTCGTAGTTTCAATCCACGCCCCCGC
>DATANT010000263.1:0-5643 GCA_036266115.1 Gemmatimonadaceae bacterium
CCTGCGGGTGGCCGGCAACGAGTTGCAGGAGGTGTTCGCATGGGGACCCGGGCGGGCGAAGGCCACGTCGCCGGATCGTACCATGATCGCCGACTCGCTGCACGTCGTGATGCCCGGCCAGCGCATCATGCGCATCGACGCCGTGGGCGAGGCGTTCGCCGAGACCGTGCCGGACAGCACGAAGGTGCGGTCCACCGAGCGCGACTGGCTGCGCGGCGACACCATCGTCGCCACCTTCGACTCCACCGTCGTGGCCGAGAGCGCGGGCCCCGACAGGGTGAGCGCGGCCACGGCGAGCCAGGACAGCACGAGCCAGGACAGCGCGAGCCCCGACAGCGCGAATCGATTCCGCGTGGCTGGCGACACCCTCGCCACCGACACCACGGCGCGCAACCGCCCACTGATTCGTGACCTGGTCGCCACGGGTCACGCGAGTTCGTTCTACCAGATGGCCCCGCAAGCCGGAGGCACGGGCAAGCCAGCGGTGAACTACGTGCGCGGCAGATCCATCACCGTGGACTTCCAGAATCAGGCGGTCCACACCGTCACGGTGGCGGACCAGGCGGTGGGCATGTACCTGGAGGAGGAGCGCCCGGGTGAGCGGGAACGAGCGGGCGCGCGCACGGCTCAGCCGCCCACCCAGCAGCCTCCCGAACCGGAGCCGCTACCCGAGCCGCCCGTGACGCCGGAGCCGACGCCGCCCGAGCCGTCGACGCCGCCCACCGAGACGCCACCACCAGCGGAGCGATCCCCATGACGGCCCCCGACACCGTGCTGCCCGCCGCGGCCCGCACCCGCATCGAGCAGGTGGCGGGCGGCGACCGTTCCACGGCGCTGGCGCTGCTCGCCATCATCGGCGCGGCCGAGCCCGATGGAACGGTGCTGTTCAATGACGTGGCGGTCCGCTACCGCGCCGACTATCTCGCCTCACTCCAGGCCGAGGGCCGCGACGCCGAGCGCGAGGCGGGACGCCTGGGGCTGGACGAGGTTCGCCACCACCTGGCCACCGTGATCTTCCCGCGTCTGGTGAACGGTGGCGTGCTCGAGCTGCCGACGGATCTGGGGTTGCTGACGCCCGATTCTCGGCTCCGCATCACCGCTCCATTCTGGGCGGAGTTCCTGGCGTACCGGCCCGAGCTGACCGTGGTGCTGCGCCAGACCGGCGAGTTCCCGGTCGTCCCGCCGGCGCCAGAGCCGGTGCTCGGCGGCAGCACGCTGGCCGCCGAGGGGCTGGTGAAGGTCTATCGGCGGCGCCACGTGGTGAACGACGTGGCCCTGCGATTGCAACAGGGGGAGATCGTCGGGCTTCTGGGGCCGAACGGGGCGGGGAAGACGACCACGTTCTACATGATCGTGGGCCTCATCCAGCCGGTGTCGGGTCGCATTCTGATGGACGGTGAGGACATCACCAACATGCCGATGTACCGGCGCGCGCGGCGCGGCATCGGCTATCTCTCGCAGGAGCCCTCGATATTCCGGAAGCTCACCGTCGAGGAGAACATCCTCGCCATCCTGGAGACGCTGCCGATCTCGCGCGACGAGCGTCGCCATCGCCTCGAGCGGCTGCTCGATGAGCTGAGCATCAAGCATCTCCGGCACAGCAAGGCCTACGCGCTCTCCGGCGGCGAGCGCCGCCGCCTCGAGATCACGCGCGCGCTCGTCACCGAGCCGAAGTTCATGATGCTCGACGAGCCCTTCGCCGGAGTGGATCCGATCGCGGTACACGACATCCAGACCATCGTCGCCGGGCTGCGCCACCGCGGCATCGGGGTGCTCATCTCGGATCACAACGTGGAGCAGACGCTCGACATCGTCGATCGCGCCTACATCATGTTCGATGGGCAGGTGAAGGTGTCGGGCACGGTCCGGGAACTGGTGCTCGACGATACCGTGGCCGAGATTTATCTGGGGCCCACATTGACGGCGCGCCTTCGCGCTCGTTTTGCCGCGTCTACGATTGAGGGAGCCGAGCCATGAGAGCTGGTCTGCACCAGAGCACCCAGCTGAAGCAGGAGCTGAAGATCAATCCTCGCCTGTACCAGGCGATGGATCTGCTCTACATGCCACTCCTCGACCTCCAGCAGCACCTCAAGCAGGAACTGCTCAACAACCCGTTCCTCGAGCTCGTGGAGATGGACGAGGAGGACGAGGACCAGACCGAGGAGACGGCCGAGGAACAGGCGGCCGCCGACCAGGAGGAGAAGAAGAACGACGAGATCGACTGGGAGGAGATCCTGCTCGACGGCTTCGACACCGGTGGGCGCCGCGAGGAGCATGAGGAGCGGGAGTACTACGAGCCGGTCACCGTGGAGAAGCGCGACCTCTCGGATCACCTGAGCGAGCAGATCACGCTTCTCGACCTCTCGCCCCGCGAGCTGCTGCTCGCCGATGAGTTCATCGGCAACATCAGCGAGGACGGCTATCTGAGCTGCCCGCTGGAGCAGATCCACGAGGGCATCAATGACCTCGTGCGGAAGACGGTCGAGGCCTCGGAGCGCGAGATCGACGACGACGACGAGCTGCCGCTCTACTCCATGGCCGAAGTGGAGGCCATGATGCACGTCGTGCAGGGCCTGGACCCGGCCGGCGTCGGAGCCCGCGACCTTCGCGAGTGCCTCATCCTGCAGCTGCGGGACGCTGGCCTCGAGCAGTCGGTGCCCTACCGGCTGGTGCGGGACTGCTTCGATGAGCTCATCAACCACCGGTGGAGCGAGATCTCCAAGCGCTTCGGCATCAGCCCGTCCGACGTGCAGCGGGCCGCCGACGAGATCGCCAAGCTCGATCCCAAGCCGGGGCTCCGCTTCAGCGCGGCGGGCGACAACTACATCATCCCGGACCTGGTGGTCGAGAAGATCGACGGCCACTACCACATCTTCCTGAACGACGCGAACCTGCCACGGCTCAAGCTGAGCAAGACGTATCAGGACATCGCGCGCGACAAGAAGAAGTTCGACGGCGAGAACAAGGAGTTCATCTCGAGCAAGCTGAACTCCGCCAACTGGATGATCCAGGCCATCGAGCAGCGCCGGCAGACGATGCTCAAGGTGATGAACTACATCGTGGACCGGCAGCGCGAGTTCTTCGAGAAGGGCGTGCACTACCTCAAGCCGCTCACCCTGCGCGAGGTGGCCGAGGTGATCAACATGCACGAGTCCACCGTGAGCCGGGTGACCAACGAGAAGTTCGTGCAGACGCCGCGGGGCGTGCTGCCGCTCAAGTTCTTCTTCAGCTCCGGCCTCTCCACCACCGGGGGCGAGGACGTGTCGGCGCGGGGCATCAAGGCGCAGATCGAGAAGCTGGTGAGTGAGGAGGACACGAAGAACCCGCTCACCGACCAGGCGATCGTGAACATCCTCAAGGAGAGCGGCGTGCAGATCGCCCGCCGCACCGTCGCGAAGTACCGCGACCAGCTCGGCGTGCTCTCCGCCCGCATGCGCAAGCGCGTCTGACGGTGGCCGGCACGCTCGTGTCTCTGGCCGCGCGTGAGCGCCGCGGTGCCGTGGGTGACACCGTGGACGTGAGCGTGCTCGTGCCCGCCAAGGACGAGGCGGAGAACCTGCCGCTATTCATGGAGCTCGCGCGCGCGGCATTCGCCGGCGATCCCTCGGTGCGCTACGAGGTGATCGTCGTGGACGATGGATCGTCGGACGACACGTGGGCCGCGCTCCAGCACCTGCAGCAGGAGTACGGCTTCCTGCGCGCCGTGCGCCACCGCAGCCGCCGGGGCATCGCCGATGCGCTCCGCACCGGCTACCTGAACGCCGCTGGCCGCGTGCTCGTGTTCTACCCCGCGGATCTCCAGTTCAAGCCGGAGGACATCCCGCGCCTGGTCGCCCCCATCCTCGCCGACCATGCCGACATGGTGACGGGCTACAAGGAAGGGCACTACGAGAAGGCGTTCGTGTCGGGCATCTACAATCGCCTGAGCCGGATGCTGTTCCACGTGCCGGTGCGGGACCTGAACTCGGTGAAGGCGTACCGGCGGGAGATCATGGACGTGCTCCCGGTGCGCCCCGACTGGCACCGCTACATGATCGTGATCGCGGCGGCGCAGGGGTTCTCGGTCCAGGAGATCCCGGTGCCCCTCTACCCGCGCCACGCCGGCCGCTCCAAGTTCGGCATCTCCCGCATTCCGGTGGGCGTGCTGGACATGCTGGCGGTGTGGTTCGAGCTCCGCTTCGGCCAGAAGCCGCTGCTGCTCTTCGGCATGCTGGGCGCCGGGCTGTTCGCGCTCGGCGTGCTCGCCGGCGTGGTGGCACTGCTCTGGCTCGCGTTCACCGGGGTGGGCATCCGCGCCGTGTGGACGGTGATCGAGACCTGCCTCATCCTGGGCAGCGTGTTCTTCGCGACCGGATTGCTGGGCGAGCAGATCGCGCAGCAGCGCGCGGAGGTCCGCGAGCTGCGCCGTCAGGTAGACGTGATCCGCAGCGACCGCGCCGCCCCGTGAGCGGATCCCGGTCGTGAAGGCGCTCTTTCTCACGCACAACTTCCCGCGCACCGCGGGCGATGCGCCCGGATCGTTCGTCCTGCGCCTTGCCCGCGCCCTGCGCGGCGAGGGCGTGGAGGTGCGCGTCGTGGCGCCGGCGGCGCCCGGGGTGGCGGCGGAAGACTGCTTCGACGGCATCGTGGTGGAGCGGTTCCGGTACGCCCCCAGGCGGTACGAGACGCTCGCGTACACCGGGACCATGGCCTCCGACGTCAGCGAGTCGCTTAGCGCCAAGCTCGCGCTGCTCGGCCTGCTGGGCGCGGAGTTCCGGAGCGCCGTGCGCAGCCGGCGCGAGTTCCAGCCGGACCTCGTGCATGCGCACTGGTGGTTTCCCTCCGGCCTGGTGGGGAGCTGGACCAGCGCCCTGGGCGGCGTGCCGCTCGTCACGACGCTGCACGGCAGCGACGTGCGCCTGGCGCGCCAGGCGGCGGTCGCGCGCGTTCCGTTCCGGCGGGTGGTGGCCGCGTCGGCGCTGCTCACCACGGTCTCCCGCTGGCTTGCCGACGAGGCACGTCAGATCGACGCCGCCGCCGACCCCATGGTGGCGCCCATGCCGGTGGCGACCGAGCTGTTCTCGCCCGGCGGCGCCCGGTCGCCCGATCAGCTGCTGTTCGTCGGCCGGCTGAACGCGCAGAAGGGGGTGGCAGATCTGCTCCGGGCACTCGCCTCCCTACCGGCATCGGTGACGCTCGACGCGGTGGGCGACGGGCCGGACGCCGCCATGCTGCGCGCGCTCGCCTCTGAGCTGGGCGTCGCGGAGCGCGTGCGATGGGTGGGCGCG
Organism: Gemmatimonadaceae bacterium; assembly: GCA_036266115.1. Classification (GTDB taxonomy): domain Bacteria; phylum Gemmatimonadota; class Gemmatimonadetes; order Gemmatimonadales; family Gemmatimonadaceae; genus DATANT01. Next base: position 5,268 of record DATANT010000263.1, read on the forward strand.
CTGTGCCAGCCCGCGCTCGCGGCGCTCTACCAGCGCGCCGCCGCCCTCGTGGTGCCATCCACCGACGAGGGGCTCGGGCTGGTGGCCGTGGAGGCGATGTTGTGCGAGACGCCGGTGATCGCCTACGCCTCCGGCGGACTGCCGGACGTCGTCCATCACGAGCGGACCGGGCTGCTCGTGCCACCAGGCGACGTCGACGCGCTCGGCACGGCCATCCGTGATCTGCTGGGCCGTGCTGATCGGGGGGCGGCGCTCGGACAGGCGGGCCGCCTCTTCGCACTCGGCAACTTCGCCCCCGAATCCGTCGCCCGGCGGTACGCCACGCTCTACCGCTCCGCTCTTGAACGACGGGCGGCGTAAGCTGCTCCGCGTTGGC
>DATANT010000264.1:0-1785 GCA_036266115.1 Gemmatimonadaceae bacterium
GGTGCGGCGGCGCTCAGGCGCGAACGCGGCGAATTCGGTGGTGCATTGTGCCGTTCGTCACGCAGGGTCGTCTGCACAACACCTAGCTTGAGCTAGCTGCAATCGCTCCGCCCACGACGCCGCCCGCTCCTCGCCCCGCCATGTGCTCCGCCTTCCGCTCCCTCGCCCGCGCCGCCGCGCCGCTGCTCCTCGCCCTGGCCTCCGCCTGCGCCACGGCCACGGTGGGCGCCGTGAGCCCGCGCTGCGGCGACTCGGACGATCGCAGTACGACGATCGCGGCCTCGCTCGGCGCTCAGCTGACGGGGGCGGACGGCGGGGCGGGCGTGCACGTGGTGAGTGACGACCGCACCTGCCGGTCCGCGCTGGCGGCCATGCAGCGCGCCACCCGCTCTCCGGAGCGCGCGCTGGGTCTCTACGTGTTCCGCATCGCGGACGATCGCTACGGGGTGTACGAGGCCGTGCACGGCCCCCAGCACACCATCGAGGCGGTCGGTCAGGCCGATGCCGGCGCGGAGATCGCCGACGAGGTGGTGCACCTGTTCGACGCGCGCTGGCGGCCGGTGGGACTCGCGGCGATGTGAGCCTGGCGCGGCCGCGCCGCGCGCCGGAGGGGGCGACCACGTGTCGCGGTTCAATACGGGAATGTTTCCTGCACCAGGAAACATTCCCGTGTTTCGCATCTCGACCGGGAGGACCGGCCCATGCCCCTTCCCTTCGACTCGCCTCGCGACACGCCGGCCGCCGGCCGCGCCTCCGTGCCCGGCGAGCGCACCGGCCGCTCGCCCATCGAGCGCCAGGCCGCCGCCCGCGCCGTGACGGACGTCGCCGCCATGCCGGCGTCCGACGTCGTGCAGCTCGCGCTCTGGCCCGACACCCTGGCCCACTGGGCCCGCAATGCCGACGTGGCTCCGGCGGTCGCGTACAACATGCTCGCCCGCTTCAAGCCCTACCGCCGCGTGCGCGAGCTGCTCGCCGCCCGGCTGGACGTGCCCGGCTTCGTGCTCGATCACCTCGTGGACGCCCCACGCCCGCTGCCCTCCGCCCTCCGCGGCAGCACGGCGGACGCACCTCCCGACATCGAGGTACCGGCGCCCACGCCGCCACCGCCCATCCCGCCCACCCTCCGGCTGCCCGCCGTGCGCGACGGCGCCAATCCGGTGGAGCAGCGCGCCGTGTGGAACGTGTGGACGGAGATCGCGGCGCTGCCCGCCTCCCTCGTCGTCCAGCTCGCCCTGTATCCCGAGACGCTGGCCCAGTGGGCGCGGCGGCGGCAGCACGCCGCACCGCTCGTCTACGCCACCCTGGCGGGCACCGCGCGCAACCCGCGCGTACGCGACGCGCTCGCCCGGCGACTCGGCGTGACCGCGGCGTCGGTGGACGTGTTGATCGACGCACCCCGCCGCGAGCCACGCCTGCTGCAGCCACCCATGCTCGCCGACGTCGCTCCTCCGCAGCCAGCCGAGGACGCGCCGCCGGAGCCGCGCGCGGGCTCGCCGCGCGCCCAGCCCCCCGACGACCGGCAGCTCTCGCTCGGCTTCTGAGGATCCGCCATCTTGCGCGCATGACCCGACCCATCGTCGCCCTCTCCCGCCGCCTCCCCGCGCAGGCAGAAGCCGCGCTCGCCGAGCGTTTCGATCTGCGCCGCAACGAGGCGGATGTGCCGTGGGGGCCCGCAGAGTTCCGCGTCGCGCTGCAATCCGCTGACGGCGTGGTGTGCACCGTGTCCGACCGGCTCGGCGCCGACGTGCTCGTGCCGCCAGTGCGCGCTCGCGTGCTCGCCAACTT
>DATANT010000265.1:0-4028 GCA_036266115.1 Gemmatimonadaceae bacterium
CCCTGCCGCCGGCGCCGAGCGCCGTGCGGCGTCATGCAATGCTGGCACGTAATGGCGGCATCGCCATTGGACCTAGGGGCAAGGCGCACGCGGCGCCGGGATGGCGCACTCTGGTGTCGATCGTCTGCGACGACCCGGTGAAGGAGGTGCGAATCGCCACCCGATCTCGGGTGTGCGCTGCGCCTCTCTCGGCGACGTCAGCGGGCGCGCCCGTTGCAGCGCAGGCGCACGCAGAAGCTGGGCGCCAGGTCGCGCTGGCCGGGCTCGTGTGCCTCGCGCTGCCTGGAGCATGGCGGTGCGGCGTTGCGCGTGGCCGAGCGGCGCTTGTCGCGCATTGTCCGGCACTCACAGCCGGGCCCGCCGCCGCGGGCGCAGGACGCCGCGACACGGGACCAAGGTCGTATGGCCCGCGCGCCAGGACCTCCCTACAGTGCGTGAGCATGATGGACGAGCGAGGTGTCGCTCGCGCTGCGCGCCGACGCGTTGTCGCCCCCGTTCTGCAGCTCCGGCATCGGCGTCGCGTACCTCGAGGACCGAGGATCCGGGTCATGACGCGAGTGCCCGCTGCCCGCGGCCCCCTTCAGGCGCCGCCGGACACGCAGAGTGGCGACGCGACGCGCGCCGACGGTGTAGCATCGGCCGCGTACCCGTTCGATGCGGGCCCGTTCTCGCGGCTGCCCGCGCCGTTCGCGCTACAGCGGCCCGGCGGAGCGAGCGTCGGCCGGCGCGCGCTCCTCGCCGCGGCGGTCGCGTGGGTGCCGCTCGTCGTGCTCGCCGCCGTCCAGGGGTACGCGCTGCGTGACGACCCGCGCGAGTCGCTGCTCCTGGACCTGTCGACATACGCCCGCTACCTCATCGCCCTGCCGCTCCTCATGCTCGCCGAGACGACATGTCTGCCGCGGCTGGCACTGATCGCGCGGCACTTCGGCACGGCGGGGCTGGTGCGGGAGCCGGACCGGCCCGGGTACGACCAGCTGATCGACTCCACCCGGCGGCTGCTCCACTCCCGCCGCGCCGCCGTCGTGATCGTCCTGGCGGCCTACGCCCTGTCACTCTCGTTCGGGCGCTCCGTGAGCCCGGTGTCCTACGCCGCCACGGCGTCGACCTGGGTCGCGCCCGTGGTCGACGGTGCGCGATCGCTCTCGCTGGCCGGCCTGTGGCGTGGCCTGGTGAGCCAGCCGCTTCTGATCGCGCTGCTGGGCGCCTGGCTCTGGCGGATGGCACTCTGGACGCGCTTCCTGAACGGCGTCGGCCGCCTCGATCTCCGTCTCGTGCCGGCGCACCCGGATCTGGCGGGTGGGCTGCGCTTCGTCGCCACCTCGCTGCCCCCGTTCGCGGTGCTGGCCTTCGCGCTGGGCGCGTGGCTGGCGGGCGGCATCGCCAACGCCGTCCTGTACGACGCGCGCGCGCCCCGCGAGTTCCGGCACGTACTCCTCGTGCTCCTGGGCGTGGTGCTGGTGCTCTTCGCCGGACCTCTCCTCACGCTCGTCGGGCCCCTGCGGCGCGCGCGGATCCGGGGATCGCTCGAGTACGGAGCGCTCGCCGCGGCGGTGGGGGAGCGCTTCGAGGAGCGGTGGCTGGCGCGAGGATCGGTGGTGGACGCGCAGGCGCTCGGCGCCCCGGACTTCTCGGCGACCACGGATCTCTACTCGATCACGGCCAACGTTCGCGATATGCGCGTGGTCCCGTTGGGTCTCAAGAGTCTCGTGCCACTCGTGGTGGCAACTGTCCTCCCCTTCGTTCCCGTGGTGCTGATCGCACTGCCAGTCGAGCAGGTGCTGCAGTTCGTCGGGAATCTGCTGCTGTGAGCCCACGCCTGCCCGAAGGAGCGACCCGTGCCATGCGCCTTGCTGATGAAGCCGGCTGGTGGCGCCTGGGATGCCTGACCAGGGCGCTTGGGCCGAAGGTCCCATGGCATTCACCCGGCGCGGCGCCGAGCTTCGTGCCGAAACCCGAAGCGGCGCGGAGCGCCGAGATCCAATGACCGCACCACTCGTGGACGAATCGCAGCTCCGGCATCCGTGGGAGCGCGGGATATACGTCGCGTCCGTCCTGTTGAACCTCCTGGTCTTCGGAGTGGCGATCGCCCTCGTCGCCTCCGGCTCCGACTGGCTGGCGCGCCGCGAGCGCCTGGCGAAGTACGCCAACGACGCGCGGGCGGCTGCGCTCGCGCTCCTCCTGGCGCCGCCGGCGCTCGTGTTCCTTCGCAACACCCGCCGTGCCGCCGTGCGCGGCAGCGCGGTGCGCCTCGGGCCCCACCAGCTCCCCGAGATCTACGGCTCCTTCGAGCGCATGTGCGCCGCGCTCGGCATGTCGCCGGCGCCGGAGCTGTATGTCGGGGACGCCGTCATCGACGGCTACTCCGGCGCCTACACGGCCTGGAAGGGCCAGTTCGTGGTGCTGGGCGTGAGGTTCCTGGAGAGCGGGCTCGAGGAGATCCGCGACGTGTACGAGTTCTTTCTCGGGCGCGAGCTCGGGCGGATGCGGCTGGGGCACGCGCAGTGGTGGGACGAGCTGCTCGTGTCGTACGTGGTGCGGATTCCCTACCTCCGCAATCCGCTACTGCACGCGCGGACGTACTCGCACGACCGGTACGCCCTGTTCCTCGCCCCCGGGAGCCTGCGGGGGCTCGTGGTCCAGGCCTCGGGGCGGCACATGCTGAAGCGAATGAACGTCGACGAGTACCTCGCGGAAGCGCGCACGTTCGGCGGCACCTGGGCACGACTTGCCAATCTCACGCGGCCGTCGCCGCACGTCGCGCTGCGGGTCAGGGCACTGGACGACGCGGGACTGCTCGGCCGCGGGGGCGCGGCGGAGGGACCCGCGTCGGCGCTCGCGGTGTCCGGCACGGTGCGGCCGGTCGTCGCGAGCGGCGCGACGAGCTGACCGCCTCGTGCGCCCGGGCGGATGAGGAAGATGACCGTTCGCTCTCGCCGCCACAGCGGCTGGCGGAGCCCTCTCACCCATCGAACCAGGAGGAGACCGTGCTGCGCCTATCCTCGATCCTGCCCGCGCTCGCCGTGGGGTGTGCCCTCGTGTTCCGCCCCGTTGCGTCGGACGCCCAGCGCTCCATGAACCCCGCGCCACGCTTCGAGATCACGCCGCTCGGCGGCTTCCAATGGGGAGGCTCGTTCGACACGGACCAGCTCGTGACGGTCCCGGCGGGGCAGTTGGAGGAGGAGAGCTCATTCTCGTGGGGGGTGATCCTCAGCTATCTGACCCCGGAGAACTCGGCGGTGGAGCTCATCTACCTGCGGCAGAGCACCGACATCCGGTTCGACCCGAACGCCGGCGAGACGCTGGGGCTGGGAGGATTCGCGAACAACTACATCCATCTGGGTGGCCGGTGGCAGTTGCCCGTCGAGCTCCCGGTGCACCCCTTCATCACCGCCTCACTCGGCGTCAACGTCCTCGATCCCGAGGCCGACCTGGACACCTCGACCAGATTCTCGTGGGGGCTTGGCGGCGGCGTCCGGTACACGTTTCCCGACCAGCGTGTCGGGCTCCGCCTCGATCTGAAATGGCTGACCACGCCCGTGCCGTCGGGCGACTACGGCACCTGGTGCGACTTCTGGGGCTGTTTCGTCACCGAGGGCACGGCGTGGGTGAACCAGGGGCAGGCGACGGCGGGTTTGGTGTTCGCGTTCTGACGGCGTGGGGCGGGGGAACGGCGCCTGGACGTGGAGACTGTCAGGCCTCCACGCCCAACGCTCCCTCCCCGCGCTCTCTCGCTCGCTTCCGAGTCGGCGTTGGTGTCGGTCGACCGCGGGCAGCGCTGGGCGCCTGTGGGATGGAGCGCCGCGACGCACGCGAATCACGGTCGCCGAGCTTGACCCGCACGCCATCGCAGTGAGCGGCCGGCTCCGGTTCAGGACGGCAGCCCTGCGCGCGCCTGGCGGAGCAACGCGTTCGTGCAGGACGTCGTGCAACTCGGTGTCGAGGCCGCCCGGCGGCCCGCCCCGAGGCGGGTGCGAGCGATCGGCACCGGCGACCTGTCGGCCGGCGGCCTCGGCGCGGGTACCGCTGGG
>DATANT010000266.1:0-4409 GCA_036266115.1 Gemmatimonadaceae bacterium
GACGGCAATCCACTGGACGACATCCTGCGGATGGCCGGCCGGACGACGCGCTAGCCGGCGACGCACCCTCGGTTCCGACGAGCGCGCGGATCGAGGGTGCGGCTGGCCCGCCGTCACACCTGTCACCGGAGCCATCACGCGCGACCGGGAGCTCCCGATGGCGCGTCACGTCGATGCGTCACGGAACGCGCGGCGATGTGGCACGCGTTCACCCGGTTCGTGGCGAGCGAGGTCGCGCTGCATGCCGCACGTCGAGACTTCCATGATCATCCGCGCCCCCATGGCGCGCGTGGCCGGGTTGTACCGCGACTACCGCAACTGGCCGCGGCTGTTTCCCGCCACCATCCGGGGCGTGCGTCTGGAGCGCGCCCAGGGAAACCGGACGGAGCTCCTGATCGACCATCGCGAGGGGACGGTTCCCAACGTCATGACCGAGGTGAGCCCGGGGCGGGTGGATCTCTGGGAGGCCAGGCGACGGTACAACGCGCGCTTCGTCAACCGGTTCGAGGCGGTGCCGGAGGGAACGCGCTACACGGTCGCGGCGGACGTCGAGCCGAAGGGCGCCGCGAAGCTGCTCGCGCCATTCCTGGGCGGCTACATCCGCACGCAGATCATCCGGTACGTGCTCGCGCCCATGCGGGTCGCCGCCGAGGAGTCGCCAGTCGCGCCACCGGGAGTACCGTGACCGCCGTCCGTCGATCGGCAGGCACCTGGCGACTCGGCCTGCGCGGTTGAGGTGACACAGACACGATTACCGGGGCGATCGACAATCTGACCTGCGGATCGCTGGTGGACCGAGCATTGGCTCCGTTGAAACGGCCCTCCCGGTTGTCGTCCCGAGCGCGTACTCCTCGTCGTCATCCCGTCTCCCTCTCTCCGGTCATCTCGAGCGAGCGCTGTCCCCTGCGTTTGTCATCTCGGGCGAGCGCGGCCCCCACCCGTTGTCATCTCGAGCGAGCGCAGCGAGTCGAGAGATCTAGCGTCACCGGGGTCGTGGCCGGCCACCAACACGATTCAGTAGATCCCTCGACTGCGCGGCCCTGCGGGCTGCTCCGCTCGGGATGACGGAACAGTGGACGCCACCTCACGCGAGCCGTTTCAAGAGAGCTACTGACATCAACTTCTCGAGGGAGAACATGACGTGGCACGAGTGATCGTCGGGATGACCACCTCGCTGGACGGCTTCGTCGCCGACCGGAACGGCAAGCCATCGTGACTGTATTCGGATCTCGCTCACCTCCAGGGCAGGTCATACATGAACGACATGATCGGAGAGGTAGTGCAGTGGCGTGAGTGCCCGGGCCGCTCCCCTTGCGACGGCAAACGGGCGCTCACACTATCTCGGCGGGACGCCCGGCGGTGACGGCGCCCTTCGATCCGAACCCAGCTCGCGTCCGTCGAGGAGCCTCGCATGCTCGATCACATCAGCATCCGCGTGTCGAACTACGACCGCAGCCGCACGTTCTACGGCGCGGCGCTCGCGCCACTGGGCTACACGCTCGCCATGGACGCGTCGTCGGGCGCCGGCTTTCGCCGGGACTCCATTCCTCGCTTCTGGGTCAAGCAGGGCACGCCGCATCCGTCGGTCCGCGTCGAAGGCGGCGGCGACGATCGTCCCGGATCCGACGCTGCAACGTCGGGCTGTGGCGGCCCCGCCATGCACATCGCGTTCGCGAGCGACGACCATGCCGCCGTGGACGCGTTCTACCGGGCGGCGCTGGCCGCCGGCGGCACCGACAACGGCGCGCCGAGCCTGCGCCCCGAGTATCACCGGAACTACTACAGCGCGTTCGTGCTGGATCCGGACGGCTACAACATCGAAGCGGTGTGCCACACGCCGGCACGAGGTGGGCAGGCGGACGAGTGAGCAACGTCGCGCGGCCGCGCGCGGCGCGGGCGAGGTAGCTGCCGGCCCTGATTCCAGGTCGCGTGACCGCTCTTGACGCTGTCCGCGGAACGCCGCATCCTGCTGGTGGCGCCGATCCGCGCCCAACCTCTCGAGGCTCCGCCCCAGCCGGAGCCCTGTGTGAGGCAAAGGGGGGCACACTCCCGGGTCATCATCGTCGGTCCTTTGCGTCACCGCGGTGCGCTGCTGGGGAGTGGATCGTGGTGTACCCAAGGGAGACCGGACGATGCCGAGCGACAAGGATCTCAAGCGCCTCGTGCGCGATCGCATGAGCAAGACGGGCGAAGCCTACACCGCCGCCCGCGCGCAGATCATCAGGAAGCCCAGGGCCAGGACCCAGGGCACCACTGCCCCCGCCCCTCAGCCCACGCCGAGCGACTACGCCACGCTCGCGGGCACGAGCGACGCCACGATCAAGGAGAGGACCGGGCGCACCTGGGAGCACTGGGTGCGCACGCTCGACGAGCATGGCGCCGAGCGGATGTCGCATCGCGACATCGCCGAGCTGGTGAACGGGCAGTACGAGATCGATGGATGGTGGTCCCAGTCGGTGACGGTGGGGTACGAGCGCATCAAGGGGTTGCGCGACCGCGGGCAGCGCCGCGACGGCATGTACGAGGCGAGCAAGTCCCGTACGTTCGACGTGCCGGTGACCACCCTGTTCGAGGCATGGGCGGACGAGAGCGTCCGCGCGCGCTGGCTGGATGGCGCGCGCGTGAGGGTGCGCACCGCCACCGCACCCAGGTCCATCCGACTCGACTGGGCCGACGGCGCCATCGTGGTGGTGGGGTTCACCGCGAAGGGCGACTCCAGGAGCGCGGTGGCGCTCACGCACACCAAGCTGCCCGACCGGGAGACGGCGGACCGGATCAAGCAGTACTGGACGGAACGGCTCGACGCGCTCGGTGCGGTGCTGGCCGAGCGGTGAGTGAGGTGCGGGGGCGCCGTGGGATTCTGCCGCGGCGCTCCCGCACCGAAGCTGGCTACCGCATCGGGTGAGGCAGCCAGAGGCATAGTGCCTTCGAGCACATCCGCACCGTCCCGCGCGGCCACGACTCTCCCGGCGACCACCACGTCGCCACGCGTCCACCGTGGCGCGGCGCCTGAAGGGCAAGCTGCGGAATGCGGCCCGCGGTCGTATCTTACAGGATGCCCTCGCCGGTGAGCCGGGGCATCGGGGCGCAGCCGGCGGCAGCGCGGAGCCGACAGCCGGTGACGCACATCGTTCGAGCGCCGTGCACCCTTTAGCGGGACCCGGATGGAGCACGACGGCTACGAGTATCGCATCGAGGTGCAGCCCGCCGCGTCCATCGCCGGCGGGCGCTACGGCTTCGTGGCCACGGTCGTCGAGCTGCGCCGCTCGCAGGCCGACGGCACGGTCGAGCGCTTCGCCACCCCGCTCGGGCAGTACCACGGCGAGGACGCCACCGAGGCCGAGGCGCGGGCCCGCGAGGGAGTCGAGCGCTGGATCGAGGCTCAGCGCGGGCGGTGAGCCCCGCGCGCCCACGGGCTCCGAAGCCCTGCGCCCCGACGAAGCGCTGCGGCTGAGAGGCGGGCTGTGGGTGGCGGCTTCGCTGCCGCGTTCCATCCGAACCGCGAACAGCCGTGCGCGCGCGTCCGGCTGCATCGGAACGTGAGCAATTCACCCCCGCCACCTCGATCGATGAACGTCGCCGATGCCCAGCAGGACATGCGCCACGCCTTCTACGGTGGCGCCACGGGCGTCCTCGCCTCCGCGGCCGTCTGGCTCGTGGCCGGCGTGGTCGCCACCGTCAGCTCACCAGGCAATGCCGTCTGGGCGCTGCTCGTTGGCGGGATGATGATCCATCCCGCGGCGGTGCTCCTCGCCAGGGCACTCGGGCGGCCGGGTACGCCCACGCCCGGAAATCCGCTCGCCGCGCTGGCGCTCGAGGGAACGTTCTTCTTCCTGCTCGCCATTCCGCTGGCCTACGCGATCTCGCGCTATCGCGTGGAGTGGTTCTTCCCGGCCATGCTCCTGCTCATCGGTGGTCGCTACCTGACCTTCGCGACGCTGTACGGGATGCGCGTGTACTGGGCGTGCGGTGCCGCGTTGGCGCTCGCGGGCTTCCTCGTCGCCTTCGTCGAGGCCCCGGTGTTGGTCGGTGCCTTTACCGGAGCCGTGGTCGAGCTCGGGTTTGCGGCGGTCGTTCTGGTCTCGGTGCGGCGCGGTAGCCTCGCGTCGGCGCGGCACGCGGCCTGACGTGGCGTTATGGCACTTTCGGAGACCGGATCCGTACGCATGGCCGACGGCCGGAATTCGCCTCGATGAACCCCGACCAGGGAGTGGCTCATGAAGGAAATCGCCATCGCGATCGTATTTGCCGTCGCGGGCTGGATGCTGAGAACATGGTTGAGCCATCAGGAGCGGATGAAGGAGCTCTCGATGGCCAGGCAGGACGACGGCACCTCGGCGCAGCGGCTCGCCCGCCTGGAGCAGGCGGTCGAGTCCATCGCGAGCGAGGTCGCACGGATCAGCGAGGGG
>DATANT010000267.1:0-7371 GCA_036266115.1 Gemmatimonadaceae bacterium
GCCCTCGCTCGCTGCGCCCGCTGCTGCGGGGTGACTCGCCCCCGCCGGGCCCCGCGTGCCGCTCCCGCCCGCTGGGCCCCGGGTCGCACCCATGGGCCCACTGACCCATGCGCCACGCGCGCTCGACGGCGACCGTAGGGCTTCCCGCCATCCAGCCCTCGAGGAGATCCATGCGTCGTTGCGCCCTGCTCCAGATTCTGACCGCCGTCGTCGCCGTCGCGCTCCCGTCGCCCGCCGCGGCGCAGCCAACGTCACCATCCAGCGCGGCGGCGGACCTGGGCGCGTTGAGCGACGAGTTCACCGATGCCTCCACCCTCTCCCGCTGGCGCTGGTTCCACGAGGCGGAGGGGTGGCCCAGCCACGTGCGGCGGGCCGACGTGGGGCGCACGCGGGCTGGCCACCTCTACGTGGAGCCCCACACCAGTGGGTGGTACGCCGAGTTCCACGGGCCCTTCCTGTTCAAGGCGGTGGACGGGGACTTCGACGTGCGGGCGCGGGTGCACGTGGGGCCGGTGCTCGAGGAGGGTGGGACACCGGAGGCGGTGCCGCCGGGGCAGGCGTGGTCGCTGGCCGGAGTGATGGTGCGTGAGGCGCGCCGGGTGACGTCGGCCACCTGGGAGCCGCGCGGCGAGAACTGGCTCTTCCTCACCACCGGGATCGCCGAGCCGCTGGGGCGTCCGGTGCTGGAGAGCAAGACCACCGTGAACGGCCGCTCCGCGCTCAAGCTGCGCCCCGGACGCGCCGGCTGGGTGGAGCTGCGGGTGGTGCGGCTGGGGCCGACGTTCCTGCTGCTGTACCGCTACGATGATGGCGCCTGGGTGCTCCACGAGCGCTTCCATCGCCCAGATCTGCCGCGGACCCTGCAGGTGGGGCTCAACGCGTACACCGACTGGAACACCGCGCAGGCCGCGGGGCTCACCGACCCGCTGACGTTCAACACCACGGTGATGACGCAGGGGAAGCCCGACCTGGGGCTGCTCGTGGACTGGGTTCGCTTCCGGCGACCGGCGCGCCCGAGTGGCGTGCCGCTCGACCGGCTGGCCGACTACGACTTCCCGGCCGCCGAGCTCTTGCGGGTGGTGGGCGGCTGACCGGCCCGGCAGTCCACGCACGACGGCCGCCCGCCCACCACGGCCCAGAGGCGCACGAGGGGCGACCCGAACATGTGCTCAGGGCAGAGCAGCCGCCGGCAGGTGGGGCAGACGCCGCCCTTCACCGGGTCGAACGGCAGTCGGCAGACGTCGCAGGTGGGCTTGAGGGCGGACGGGGTGAGCATGCGTTGGGGCCGGAGGTTCGGAAGCGAGCGGCGACGGCGCGTGACGCGGCAATGATGGCGCGCTGGACACCATCGTCAAGAATACCCCCGACGGGTGGCGGCGGTGCATGGGGTGATCCGGGCCCGCCGGTATTCGACGAGACGGAGCGGCAGCACGGCGCCTGGCGGAATCCATCTCCACGCTACACGCTCCATGCTACACGGGCCCCTCGGTCTAGGTCAGACCGAGGGGCCCGTGTGGCGTGACGACCCGCCCTCGCCGCCACGCATGGCAGCGCGCCGCGTCGGTCGGCGGCTACTTCCCCCGCTTCGCGCCCGCGCTCTTGTGCGCCGAGCTGGCGGGGCGCTTGGCAGCGGCCGGCTTGCGGGCCGCTGCGGACTTCGTGCCCGCGGCCTTCTTCGCAACGGGCTTGGCCGCCTTGACCCCGGCGCGGGTGGGCGTCTTGGCGGCGGCCTTCTTCACGGCGCCCTTGGTCGCGGCCTTGGGAGCGCTCCTGGGCGCCGCCTTCTTGGCGGGAGCGGCGGCCTTGGCCGCCGGGGCCGCTGCCTTGGCGGCCGGCGCCTTGGCGGGTGGCGCCTTGGCGGGTGGCGACTTGGCGGCGGGCTTCGCCGGCGCTGCCTCGACGACTTCGGCCTCCTCGGCCTCCACCTCGATGGGCTCGTCGATCGCCTCGTCTTCCAGCACGTCCGCGGCCACCACCACGGGGGCCGCGGGCTTGTTGGTGCTGCCCTTGGGACGACCGCCCTTCCGGGCCGCCTTGCCGTCTTCCATCATCTTGGTGAAGGCGCGCTGCGCCTCGGCCATGAGCTCGGAATGGTTCAGGCTCCGCTCGCGCAGGGCCCGTTCCTTCTCGGCGCGATACATCGCCTGGGGCGACTTGGGCGGCGTCGGCATGCGGCTCCCAGCTCCTCTGAATGATGAGAGTACGGCGCGCCCGGCCACTCCTCCGGCCCACGCGGGCGCTACCCAGTAAGATAAAGCGCGGAACGCGGTTACCCAATGCCTCGGCGAATAATTCTCAGCCCGGCGCGGGCTCCTCGTCGGCACGCCAGAGCCGCATCGCGAGCAGCACCGCCCCGGTGAGCACGGCCACGTCGGCAATGTTGAAGGTCCAGAACCGCACGTCGCCCACGCCGAGGTCGATGAAGTCCACCACGCCACGCGGCGAGCGCAGGCGGTCCAGGAGGTTCCCGATGGCGCCGCCGCAGACGCACGCCAGCGCCACCACCTGCCAGCGGTCGGTGGACGGCGTCTGGCGGTAGAGCCACGCCAGCACGCCCAGGATGACGATGGCGATGAGGCTGAACCCCAACCGCGAGTACGACCCCAGCGAGATGCTGAACGCCGCGCCGGGGTTGTAGGCGAGCGTGAAGCGCACGAGGTCGCCAAACACGTCGTGCGGCACGTGCGGGGGGGTGAGGTGCTCCACGGCCAGGCGCTTCGTCCCGCAATCGGTGAGGACGAGCGTCAGGAGCAGGGGCCAGAAGAGGCGCGGCTTCACACGAGCGGGTGACGGATGGCGAGAGGGAGTGCCTGCAGGGGCAACCGAGCGATGCCCGGATCAAACCCCGGGCCGTCGCCGACGATCCCTGCCGCGACGCGAGCGGGCGCCCGCGTTCCGGTCACCACCCCATCCGCTCCCGCAACGCGGTCACGTGGGCCACGTGGTGGCGTCCGTGCCAGGCGTACATCCCGAGGGCGGCATCGAGCGGGACCACCTCGCCCAGCTCCGGGTGGCGATAGCCGCGCCGCCACTCGGCGGGGCCGAACGTCTGCAGCAGCGCCACCCACCGCACGTGGAGCGCCTGCAGCAGGTCGAGCGACACGGCGATGGGCGTCGACGCCACGTCGGGCAGCTCGGCCCAGCGCGCCTCGTCGTAGGGCTTGATGGTGGGCTCGGGCTCGGTGAGCGCGAGCTTGAAGCGCACGTACGCGTTCAGGTGGCTCTCGGGCACGTGGTGCACGAGCTGGCGCACGGTCCAGCCGCCGTCGCGGTAGGGGGTGTCGAGCTGCGCGTCGGACAGGTCGGCCACGGCGTCGCGCAGCCGGCGCGGACAGGCGGCGATGTCGGCGATCCAGGTGGCGCGGAGCGCCGCGTCGGGGGCGGCGCCGCCGTCTAGAGCGAAGCGGCCGATGGGATAGCGGGGATCCGAGGACATGGCGGGGGCTCGGGGGTCTGCGTCGGGTGCGGGCGTGGGAGGAGCGCGGTGACGCTGCCGCAATCCTAGTCGATGGGCGTCACTCCGCCAGCTTCCAGATGCGCGGCGACGCCAGCTCCACGCTGTTGCCGGCGGGGTCGCGCACGTAGAGGGAGCGGCCACCGCCGGGCCAGCGCACCTCGGATTCGATGGGCACGCCGCCGCGGACGAGCCGCTCGCGCCAGCCGTCCAGCTCCGCCTCGGCCACGGCGAAGGCGGCGTGCCCCGGGCCGGTGGCGCCGTGCGGCGGGATCGGGGCGCCGTTCACGTTCCCGGGCTCGGTGCTCGTGCGGGCGGGATCGAAGACGAGAAAGACGCCGGGCCCGCAGCGAAAGAACACGTGCCGCCCCTCGGCGCGGGCGAACGCCTCGAGGCCGAGCACGCCGGCGTAGAAGCGTTCGGCGGCGGCGAGGTCGGTGGCGTAGAGGGAGGTCTCGAGGACGCGGGTGATGGTCATGGCGCGATGCGGGTGATGGTGGGGGCAGTGGAAGGGTGATGCGGACGGCGGCGGATGGGGGCATGTTCGTGGTTGGGGGGGGACCCCCGCGCCCGCCCAACACTCAGCCGCCGCAGCCCGTTGTTCTCCAGATACGGCCGCCCCGCCGCACCCTCCTCCCGCCAGGACCACTCCATGCCGACCCTCCGGCATCCTGTTGCACGCGCCCTGCCTCTGGCCGCGCTCGCGCTCGCCATCGCCACGCTTTCCGCGCCGTTGGCCGCGCAGCAGGCGCTGGACTCCGCCTACACGGCGCGCATCCGCGAGCTCACCCCCACGGACCCCAGGTGGGTGTTCAGCACCAGCCTGGTGGACCACCTGCCCGCGTCGGCCACCGTGCCCACGCCCCTGCAGGTCCTGGGCTACGTGCCCGGCACCATCGGCAAGCTCTCGCGCGTGGCGGACATCAACCGCTACTACGACCGGCTCGCCGCCACCTCCCCGCGCGTGAAGAAGTTCTCGCTCGGCAAGAGCGACGAGGGGCGCGACATGGTGGTCCTCGCCATCGCCGACGAGGCGACCCTCGCGCGGCTGGACGACTACAAGCGGATGCTCACCCGCCTCGCCGACCCGCGCGGGCTGAGCGACGCCGAGCGCGAGCGCCTGGTGCGCGAGGCGCGGCCCATCTACTGGCTGAGCGGCAGCCTGCACTCCACCGAGACCGGCAGCCCCGAGATGCTGCTGGAGCTGGCGTACCGGCTGGCGGTGGACGAGGGAGAGCACATCCGCAGCATCCGCGCGAACGTCATCACGTTCATCACGCCGGTGCTCGAGACCGACGGCCGCGACCGCATGGTGGACGCCTACGAGCAGTCGCAGCGCCTGGGGCTCGACGTCTCCGGCACGCCGCTCGTGTATTGGGGCAAGTACACCGCGCACGACAACAACCGCGACGGCATGGTGCTCACCCAGAAGCTCACGCAGCAGTGGATGCGGGGCTTCCTGGAGTGGCGTCCGACGGTGACGCACGACCTGCACGAGAGCGTGCCGTTCCTCTACACCAGCACCGGCACGGGCCCGTACAACGACCAGTTCGACCCCATCGTGGTGGACGAGTGGCACACGCTCGCCTACCAGGAGATCGGCGACCTCACCAAGCGCGGCCTGCCCGGCGTGTGGACGCACGGCTTCTACGACGGGTGGACGCCCAACTACCTGCTGGCCATCGCCAACTTCCACAATTCCATCGGCCGCTTCTACGAGACGTACACGTCGCGCGGCGCCGACTGCCACATCGTGAACCTGGGCGAGCAGCAGATCGCGCGCGAATGGGACCGCCCCAACCCGCCGGTGAACGGCGTGAAGTGGTGCATTCGCAGCAACATCAACTACCAGCAGTCGGGCGTGCTGGTGGCGCTGCGCTACGTGGGCGAGCGCCGCGAGCAGTTCCTGGACAACTTCGCCGCCAAGTCGCGCCGCATCGTGGAGCGCGGCCAGCGCGAGGCGCCGTACGCGTTCGTCATCCCGCGCGGCCAGCGGCGGAGCGCCGAAGCGACAGACCTGGTGAACCTGTTCCGCCACCATGGCGCCGAGGTGCACGTGGCCGGCGCGGAGTTCACCACGCAGGCGATGTCGAAGGTGGTGGAGCGTGGGAAGACGGCCACCAGGGCCACGCCGCCAAAGACGGACACGGTGACCGTGCACGCGGGTGACTGGATCGTGCGCATGGACCAGCCGTACACGCAGTCGGTGCGCACGCTGCTCGCGCTGCAGCGCTTCGGCGCCGACGACCCCGCCCCGTACGACGACACCGGGTGGACGCTGGACGAGCTGCGGCACGTGGTCACGCACACCATCGCGGACTCCGCCATCCTCACGCGTCCCATGACCCCGCTGGCCGCCGAGGTCACGCTGGCGGGCGGCGTGACGGGTGCGGGGACCACGGTGCTGGTGCCGCACCTGGGCGACTGGCGCTCGGCCATCGTGCCGTTCAGGCTGGGCGGGATGACCGTGCACGCGGCCGACACCGCGTTCACCGCGGGCGGTGCCACGTACGGCGCGGGCACGTACATCGTGCGCGACGCCAACGTGGACGCCGTGCGCAGGGCGCTCGGCGCGCTCGGCCTGCAGGGCACCGCGGTGGCCGGCGCGCCCGAGGTGCGGTCGCACCGGGTGACGCTGCCGCGCATCGCGCTGCTGCACTCGTGGATCGAGACGCAGAACGAGGGGTGGGTGCGGTTCGCGTTCGACCAGATGGGCATCCCGTACACCTACATCTCCGATCAGGACCTGCGCGATCCGCGCGCGCTGGACCGGTTCGACGCCGTGTACTTCGAGCACGTGAGCGCGCGCGGCGGCACCACGCTGCTCAACGGCCGGCCCATGGTGGGCCCGCCCATCCCGTGGAAGAAGACCGCGCAGACGCCGAGCCTGGGCATCTACGACGAGACCGACGACCTGCGTCCCGGGATGGGGTTGGAGGGCGCGGCCACGCTGCGTCGCTTCGTGGAGCGCGGCGGGCTGCTGATCGTCACCGGCAACTCGAGCACGCTGCCGGTGGAGCTGGGCTTCAACTCCATGCTCGCGGTCACCGAGCCGCGCGCGCTCAAGGCGCGCGGCGGGGTGTTCCGCGCGCAGACCGTGGCGGCCAGCCCCATCCTGTACGGCTACGAGCGCACGACCTTCCCGGTGGACTGCAACCAGGCGCCGCTGCTCTCGGTGACCACCGGTGGCGGGCCGCGCGGCGCGGACGACACCACGCCGGCGGTGATCCGGGCGGACCGCGAGCGCATGACGCCGCGCGTGGTGCTGCGCTTTCACGAGCAGGCCGACTCGCTGCTCGTGAGCGGCCTGCTGGCGGCGGGGCAGGAGCTGGCGGGCAAGGCGGCGGTGATCGACGCGCCGGTGGGGAAGGGGCACGTGGTGCTGTTCGCCATGCGTCCGATCTGGCGCCACGAGTCGCAGGGCAGCTTCGCGCTCCCGCTGAACGCGCTGGTGCACTGGAACGCGTTGGGCGCGGGCGCGGCGGGCGCGGGGAGGGTGGCGGCGGCGCCGTGAGGGGTCGCTTCGGTCCACCTCCTTTCTCTCCCTAGCGCTCAGCCCAGGTTCCTCGGGAGCCGGAGTGCCGGCGGCGGGCCCGATCGGGGCATGCCGCCGGGACTCTTGCGTGTTACGCTGCGCTTGCCGCGTCATGACATGCGGCCGCGGAGGCCGGTGCTGGCGCAGTGCAACGGGCAATCGGCATCGTGCGCGCTGCGGCGGTCCGACGACGCGCCGCGGCGCCGGTGATATGCTGTGTGCCAAGGGGTGCCAGTGCAGTGATGCGGGGCTGTCCAAGCAGCATTAGGTGGCTATGTAGTAACGCTTGCCGTTAATAACGCCTGGCGTTATGGTTCGGTGTGATCAAGAGCTTCGCCGACCCCGCCGCTGAGCGACTCTTCCGACGCGAGCGTGTCCGTCG
>DATANT010000268.1:0-3288 GCA_036266115.1 Gemmatimonadaceae bacterium
GCGTTCGCCACGAACGAATTCGGCGACCCGTTCTACGTCCGGCTGGGGGAGCTGCCCGATGGCGACGGCAGGGTATTTGTGCACCATCACGACGGCGACGACACCGAGCTGGTGGCACCGTCGCTGCGCACCTTTCTGAGCTGGCCCCGCGAGTCGCCCCGATATCGCGACCGTGCCAGCTAACGTGGCGTTGCGGCTGACGGGGCCGCGGGCAGCAGGATGCACAGTGTACATGACCGACGGAGGACATGTCGACGCGTTGGCGGGCTGGAGACGCTTGTCACACGCGAGAGCTTCCGCCTCCTCTCGCGATTCTACGCCGAGGTACGTATGGCCACGGAAAGCGAAACCGTTCTGCGGCGCTGGTTCGCCGAGGTCTGGAACGAGCGCGAGCTCGACCGAGTCCAGGAGCTCTGGGCACCCAACGGCATCGCCCACGGGCTTGCCGAGGGAGGCGCCGACGACGTTCACGGGCCGGAGCAGTTTCGCCGCTTCATCGAGAGCGTGCTCGGTGAGTTCGACGATTTCCAGATCCACATCCAGGACGTGATCACTGACGGTGACAGAGTGGCGGCTCGTTGGGTGGCTCACGGGAGTTACCGTGGCACCGCTCTCGCCCCCGACGCCCCGCGCGGCCAGCAGGTCCGGATGACGGGCATGACGATGGCTCGCGTTGCGAACGGGCAGATCGTCGAGGGGTGGAACAACTGGGACATCATGGGGATGATGCAGCAGCTTGGAGCTCCGCCTGCCGTCGCAAAGCTGCTCTAGTGACCGTGCACGATACCTCGTGCCACGACAACGGTCCGCGCCGGATCCCTGGCGCTCGGGATCGCGGACTGCGCACGCCGGGCGCCTGACCAATCGTTGCAGCTGACGACGGCGCGCAGCGCCCCGCACCGGCAGCGCGGTCCAGACTCGCGCCCTCGCCATGATGCTCCTCCCGGTCGGCGCATCGCTGAAACCGGAGGCGGCCTTGAAGCGTATGCGCGAGTACATAGTGGATGCGCAGGGGGTTACCGACGCGTCGAGCGAGAACGGGGTGACGGCATCTTCGCCTGCTCCGTTCGCTCATTCGCTTGCTCGCTCGCGAACCCTCGGTGAGATATCATGACTACTCCTCCCACGGCAGACGGTCGAAGTCCGGCGAGCCGGCGACGTATCCGGGTCGGCATCGTACTCCTCGTGCTTGGTCTGATCGGCCACCTGTACGCCGCGCACGCCATCGGCGGGAGCCGACTGGCCTATACCCACCACGTGTTCGGCTTCTTCCTGATCCTCGTCGTCACCGGGGCCATCATCGCGGCCCTCGGGTGGCGCTTCTGGCGATCCCGCCCTGATCTCACGGTGCTGGCCGTGGGCGTGGTGCAGGCGCTCTTCGGCCTCCTCGTGGCCGTCGAGCCCTTCCGCGCGGCCGGGGGCGGGTGATCCCGCGGGCGACCGGCGAGCCGCCTCACGTGGCGCGGCAACTGACGGCGGGTTGAGTCGCCTCGGCTACGCCTCCGCGTTATTGCACCCGCCCGCAGCCGAACGTGAGTGTTAGCCAGCAGCAGGATTCATCGTGACGCAACCAGTGGTGGCAATACTGCTCGAGGTGATGGACAAGGAGCCGGGCATTCCGGCGTTGTGGCTCTGGGCCGTCGGTCTCGGCGCCCTCGGTTTCGCGGCAGGACGATGGCGCCGATGGGCCGCGCTGCCGTTCGTGCTCCTGATCACGCTCCTCAGCTGGGCCATGCTGGGCGAGCTCCAAGATCCGTTCGTTGGCCCGGCCATGCCGCGGGAGGCCGGGCGCTCCTATCCCTGGCATCTCACCGTCTCGGCAGTCATCGGGGTTGGGCTGGCGATCGCCGGGATGGTGTTCCCGAAACGAGCGAGTTGACGAGGCGCTGCACCGGACAAGGGCGCTTATGGTGGCGCGCGCTGCGCGCCCGCATTTTATGACCTGCTCTTGCAGCTGAACTCGAGCGTCAGCTAGCACCAATCGCGGGGAAGTCGATGAGCGACGCGTCACGTGACGCCGAGGCGGTCGCGGCGTACTATGCCCGGGGACTCGAGCGCGATCGGCTCGCCGGCGGACCCGGCGCGCTCGAATTCGCACGTACCCAGGTGCTGCTCGAGCGATATCTCCCGGCGCCCCCCGCCGTGGTCGTGGACGTCGGCGGCGGCCCCGGGCGATACGCCGTCTGGCTGGCGGCGCACGGGTACCGCGTCCACCTGGTGGATCCCGTGCCGCTGCACGTCGAGCAGGCGCGCGCCGCGGCCGACGGTCTCCCGCGAGCGACGCTCGCCAGTGCCGAGGTGGGCGACGCACGTGCGCTCCGGCTGCCGGAGGCGAGCGCCGACGCCGTGCTCCTCCTCGGGCCCCTCTACCACCTGCCCGAGCGCGCCGATCGGCTGCAGGCACTCGCCGAGGCGCGTCGCGTGTGTCGGCCCGGCGGCGTCGTTCTCGCCGCGGCGATCTCGCGCTTCGCCTCGACGCTGGACGGGCTCCGGGGCGGCTATCTCGAGGACCCGGCGTTCGCGGCCGTCGCCGCCGACGACCGGCGGGACGGACGGCATCGCAACCCCACGGGCGATCCGGCGTACTTCACGACCGCCTACTTCCATCGGCCGGAGGAGCTGGCGTCCGAGTGCGCCGCGGCCGGCCTGGCGCACGAGGCGACGCTGGCCGTGGAGGGGCCCGGCTGGCTGCTGGCGGATCTGGACGCGCGGCTCGGCGACGAGCAGCGCCGGGCCGTGTTGCTCGCCGCGCTCGCCGCGCTCGAGACTGAGCCGACGCTGCTCGGCGTGAGCGCGCACCTGCTCACCGTGGCGCGGCGGGCCTGAGGACTCGCCGGCGCGCGTGCCAGCCGACGAGTCGTTGCCCCTGACAAGGCGGCCCCGCCGTCGTACGATGGGTACGGCTCCATCTGAGCTGCCTCGCAGCTGAACTCTGGCGTCGGACACCCACGACCCGCGATGCGCCGTTACCCGCTCCCCTCCTTCATACTGCTCGCGCTCCTCCTGCCCCGGGTCGCGGCGGCCTGCACGCCGGCACTCGGGGTGGACGTTGCGGCGTTCCACGCCGCGGTCGAGCGCCCACCCTACGCGCTCTGGGCCGTCTCGGCGGCGGCCGCCCTGCTCTGGCTCCTGAGCCGGTGGCCGCGCCGGCGCGCACGGCGCTGGACGGTCGGGCTCCTCGGCCTGGCCGTGCTGCAGCCGGCGTGGTGGCTCCCGGGGACCATCGGCGACTGTGGCGCGCTGCGGGATGCCGCGGCCGCCGTGGTGGCGGCGGCCAGTGTCGCGCTC
>DATANT010000269.1:0-6476 GCA_036266115.1 Gemmatimonadaceae bacterium
TCCCTCGCGGGTCACGCTCGGGTACGACCGGGGGATCGCGACCACCGACCTCGCCTACATGCGCGACGACCGCGTCTCGAAGGACGTGGTCGCGGCCGCACGCGAGCCGCTGATGCAGCGGCTCACCACGGTCTACCGCGACCTCGGGCTCCCAGTGAACCAGCTCGACACCAGGGCCTTCATCGTGTCCACCGGGCACGTCACCGTCCACCGGCGGGTGGCACAGGTGCCGGCCGACCGCTACTTCAGTTGCGGCTTCACCGTCACCGGAGGGGCCCGCGCCCTGACCTACTCCCTCGATGTGACCGTGACGACGCAGCTCACGCCCGCGCCCGCCCCCGACAGCGGGCGCACGCTCGTGCTCACGAGCGTGGCGGTGCAGGCCCGGCAGCCCGGAATGAGCGGCAACCCGGTGGCCTGCGCCACCACCGGCGCGCTCGAGCAGCGCATCGTGGAGGCGCTGCGCACCGGCACGGGGTCGTGAGCGGTTACTGCCGCGTACGCGTGCCGTCCGCGGCCACGACGGAGGATCGCGCGGAGAGCAGGTAGGCGAGGTTGGCCGTGCCATCCATGATGGGCTCGTTGGTGGAGTAGTCGCCCAGGTCGTCGTGGTACACCATGCGGCCGCTATTGAAGGGCGCGTACTCGTCGGCCTCGTGCAGCCGGATGCCGCGCAGGTTCTCGAAGATGGAGCGGTACACGGGCCCATCCACCAACCCGCCGGTGAGCGTCACGCCCAGATCCTTGGCCACCACGTGATGCGGATCGCGCGGATAGACGCCGTCTCCGGGTAGCCCGATCACCATGGAGACGCCCCACGGATTGGCGCCGAACAGCCAGTCCACCGCGGCATTCTCGTAGGCCACGAACGTCGTGTCGCCGGTCATCCGACGGTAGAGGATGGCCTGCGTGGCGAGCGACGCCACGAGATTGTTGGAGCACCAGATGAACGGCACGCCCATGCGGAACCCGTTGTCGGCGCGCGCCACCACCCGCTCCAGCCCCTGCCGGTAGTAGCTGGCCATGCGCTCGCGATCGGCGCCGCGCGCGCCGCGCCACGCCGCGTAGTGCCCGTTGTTGTGCCAGGGATACCACTCGTAGTGGCGCGCGGTGTCGGCGCCCATCCAGGGCGTCACCGGCTCCTCAGCGGCATACCGCAGCGCCTCGTGCAGGTAGCGCGGCTCGCCGGTGAGCGCGAACAGCTCCGCGGCGCCCAGCTCCATGTCGTCCGTGTAGTTCCCTTCCTCGTAGAAGTACGGTGCCGTGCCGGGCGCCGTCTGGCACACCCCGGGCGACGCGCGCCCCACCGCGTACGCCGCCACCGCCTTGCGGCGTAGCTCGGCGGTGAGCGCGGAGTCGCCGGCCGGCAGCAGGCGCGCACCCAGCGCGAAGGCAGCGGCGTACTTGCCAGCCGTGGAGGCCTTGCCGGTGGCGCGGTTCTGCGCCTGGAACAGCCCTTGTGGCCGGCCGGTGCACGGGTACACCGGGCGCGGCCCGCCCCTGCCCCAGCCGTAGTCCGAGCTGTCGGTGGTGAGCAGATCCCAGTACGCGTGATCGCGATCGTCCCCGAGCTGGTTGAACATCGCGTCGTCGTCCGCGTACATGCGCGAGAGCCAGTCCAGGCCATGGCGCGCCTCGTCCAGCACGTCGGGCACGCCGTTGGCCCCCGGCAGCCCGCGCGCGTCGTACGCGTCGCCGAACGCCTCCGGATGGTCCCGGTACGCGAGCAACATCTGGTAGGTGGCGGTGGCCGAGGTGGTGACGTACTGCAGGTAGTCGGCGGCGTCCGCCCAGCCGCCGCTCACCTGCACCGTGTCGCCGGTGCGCGTGGGATGATCCACGACGATGCCGTCCTTCTGGTGCACCAGCGTCCGGAAGAACGGGTTGTACCCGGACCGCTGCTGCCGCATGAAGACGAGGAGCGAGTCCGCGGCACCATCGTAGACGTCGGCCGCCACGCG
The DNA here is from genome assembly GCA_036266115.1 of Gemmatimonadaceae bacterium. GTDB lineage: Bacteria > Gemmatimonadota > Gemmatimonadetes > Gemmatimonadales > Gemmatimonadaceae > DATANT01. Next base: position 1,962 of record DATANT010000269.1, read on the forward strand.
CACGAGCGGCGACCGCGCCTGGCCGGCGAGCAGGTGGTAGCGCCCAGGCGCGCGCAGCGCCGAGAAGTCCAGCCGGTGCGTGACCGCGCACGGTCCGAACCCTGGGGCCGGCTGGGCCGGCAACGGGCCCAGCACCCGGCGGCCGCCTTCGTCGTGCACGGTGAAGGTGGCCAGCTCCACCGCCTGCAGCGAGCAGACGACCGCCACCTTGGAATCCGCCGGGCGGTAGCCGAGCTGGTTGATGCGGACATGGCTCACCGCGGTATCGGGCGCGGTGGCGAGGAGCGTGGCCAGGGCGAGGCTGAGATGCACGGCGGTCTCGATCGGCGGGTTGGAAGTGGGACGATTCCGCGCAAGAGACAGCCGCGCCCGGGCGCGCGCAAGAGTGCGGCGGCGATGCGGCCCAGGGCGGCCCGCGGGCCTACCGGGTGAGCATCGCGAACGCGCGGGCCGTGGCCAGGCCGAACACCGCGTTGCTGCCAGCCGGAACCAACGCCGCCTTGAGCGTCTGGTTGGCCGGCGGCGCGAACAACCCGGCACGCGGCAGGAGGCCGGAGTGGCCCGTGGCGTACACCAACCCACCCAGCAGCGCGGCATTGGCGCCGGCGGAGAGCCGCACCCGGCTCTGCACCATGCCGAACACGGCGCCGACCATGGCCGCACCCAGCAACTGTGCACCGATCTCGACGCCCATCCGCTGCGCCTCCGAAAGGCGAACGCCCTCCTTCCGAGCCGCACGTCGCACGCCGCGCCGGATCGCCGGCTCCGGCTTGCGCTCACCGTGGAACAGCCCGCGCACCTCGACCTCGTGCGCGGCCATCATCGCCACGCTGCCGGCCACCCCGGCCAGCGCGCCCTTGAGCGCCGCCTCGCCCAGTCCGATCTCGTGCCGGCGTCGGGCCATCCGCCGCATGGCCGCGGACCTGCCCCCCCTCGATCCCATTCGCATTCTTCCTCCCGCGCGTGAGTTCACGAGGCGGCCTGGTACCGCCCGTGACGGAAGGTGCACGACGTGGGCCAGCCGCGCGCGACGGGTCGCGGTGGTCTCCGCGGCTGGTGGTCTGGCGGCGCGCGGGTTCATGGAGTATATGATCGCGGACGAGACTCACGGCCGGCGGCCGAGCCGGCGGAGGATGCTGCATGCACCAGCATCACCAGTTATCGGCGCACGGCGCCGTGGCCGCCGTCCTGGCCTGCGGCCTGGCCGGGCCCGCGCTCCTGGGCGCGCAGTCGCTGCGCGCGGCGGACCGCACTGGCCCCGCGCCGGCGGTGGAGGCCGCGGAACGCGCGCTGCGCGACGCTCGGCGCGCGCAGGCGCGCTTCGAGAGCGCACGCCGCAGGTTGGTGCCCGAGGTGGACGCGGCGGTAGGCCGCTGCGACCAGCACATCGGCCGCTTCTGCTACTGGTACGACGACGTCCCGGCCGGGCCCGACGAGCCGCGGCGCGTGGGCCAGGCCCGCGCGGAGCTGCTGCACCACCTGGACGTGGCGGCCGCCACGGCTCCCGAGACGCCCTGGGTGCTGGGGCAGCGCGTGCGGTACCGCGTGGAGGCCGGGCAGGCCGACTCGGCGCTGGCCGCCCTGGGCACGTGCGCGGCCGGCGACTGGTGGTGTTCGGCGCTGCGCGGCTTCGCGCTCCACGCCGCCTCGCGCGACGTGGAGGCCCAGGGCGCGTTCGACGCCGCACTCACCAGCATGCCGGCGGAGCAGCGCTGCCGGTGGCAGGACATCACGCTCCTGCTGGACGACCACGCGCGACGCGAGTACGCCCCGCTGCCGTGCGGGGCGGAGCGCGAGCGGTTCGAGCGGCAGTACTGGTGGCTGGCGCGCCCGCTCTGGTCGCGGCCGGGGGACGACCGGCGGAACGAGCACTTCGCGCGCGTGACGCTGAGCCACATGCTGGAAGACGCGCGCACGCCACACGGACTGCGCTGGGCGGCGGACATGCACGAGATGGGCGTGCGGTATGGCTGGCCCGTGCGATGGAGCCGCCGGGCCACCAGGCAGCTGAGTGACCCGATGACGGTGGTGGGGCACGAGGCGGTGCCGAGCTACGAGTTCGGCCCCTCCCTGCACGCGTTGCAGCACCCCGACTCCGCGGGCCCCGACGACTGGCGGCTGTCCGAGCCGCTGGCCCGCTCGCGCTACGCGCCGGCATACGTGCGCCGCTTCGCGCCGCTCGCCGCGCAGGTGGCGGTGTTCCGGCGCGGGGACTCGCTCCTCGTCGTGGCCGCCAGCGCGCTTCCGGACTCCTCGGCTGACGATTCCCTGGCGCTCGCGCTGGCGGCCAGCGCCGACGATTCGCTGCGCGTGGCGCCACGGGCGGCCGCCGGCGCGCCGCGCGTGCGCGCGCTGCTCGCGCCGGCGCCGGCCGGCGCGTACGTGGCGAGCGTGGAGTCCACGAGCGACTCGGCCAGCGCGCGCCGGCTGCGGCTGGCGGTGCGCGCGCCACCGGTCGCGGGCGCGCTGGGGGTGTCGGACCTGCTGCTCTTCGCCGCGGAGGATTCGGCGGGCGGGGAGGCCATGCCGCCAGCGCCACCCGCGTCGCTGGAGGCGGTGTTGCCGCTCGCCCTGGGTGACGCGGTGGTCTCCACGCCCGGGGAGGTGGGCGTGTACTGGGAGGTATACGGCCTGCCGCCCGGCCGGCCGCGCGTGCGCTTCTCGCTCTCGCTCACCGGCGACCGGCCGGGATGGCTGGCCCGCGTGGGCGAGCGCCTCCGGCGGGAGCCGCGGCGTCGACCGGTGCTGCTGCAGTGGGAGGATGTGCCGATGGTGAACGGCAACGTGACCGCGCGCGGCGTGACGGTGCAGCTGCCGCGGCTGCCGGAGGGCGCCTACAAGCTGCAGCTGCGGGTGACGTCGCCGGACGGCGGCCGGGTGGTGGCCGAGCGTGGCCTCCGTATCGTGCGGCGCTGAGCGCTGACGAACGCGGTTGGAGACGCGAAACGGCCGGCACCCGAGAGGGTGCCGGCCGTTTCGTCCCTACCTTCGATTACCGCCTCGAATCAGATCCCCGGGATGGACGCCGGGCACCGGAGGCTGGCATCCAAGCCGACCCGCACGTCGCACTCGGCGGACGGGATGGGCTGCTGCGCGTGGATGAAGAACGTCGGCAGGTCCTTGGGCAGCGTGGCCAGCCGGCCGAAGCGCCGCACGTCCACCCACCGGTGTCCCTCCCAGAGGAGCGACATGCGGCGCTGGAGCAGGAGCTCGGTGACGAAGTCGTTGGCGTTCGCGAACGCGCCGCGAGCCGCCAGGCCGCCCGAGCGCGTGCGGATGGTGTTGATGTCCGCCAGCGCACCCGGCGCGTCGCCCGTGAAGTACCGCGCCTCGGCCCGGATGAGGATGAGCTCCTCGTTCCGGATGATCGGCGTCGACGTGGTGGCCGTGGGATAGATCTGGAAGCCGATCGAGGTGGCGATACCGTTCGTCGCACCACCCGTCGGCGAGCGCGGGGTGTCGAGCGCGCGGATCTTCGCGACGTACCGGTCGTCCATCGAGGCGTCGGCCTTGCGGGGCGCGTCGGCGGTGAGGGACGGATGCGCCAGCTTGTCCGGATCCACCCCGGCGTTGAGCGCGTTCCGCGTGTCGCCGCTCTCCGCGGAGTAGACGTGATACACGCCGGCGCGCAGGTCACCCGCCGGGTCGATGAACGAGTTGCCCAGCGCGGTGAGCGCGTCCTGGTAGCAGGTCACGCCGTTGGCGCCGCACACCGGGTTTCCGAGCGCGCCACGCCAGACGCTGATGCGCGCCTTGAGGGCGCGGTTGTACTTCGCGAAGTTCGCCGGATCGTCGAAGTCGCCCTTCTCCGTGAACCCGGCATGCAGGGTGAACGGGAACTCGGCGCCGGCGGTCGTCAGCTGGCCGTAGGCCTCGTCCAGCCGGTTGGCGACCCAGTTGTGCACGGAGTCACGCGACACGAACGGCTGCGGCACCTTCGGGTCCTCGATGATGGACACGATCGCGCCGTAGTCGTGCCGCTGCGCGCTCACCATCATCAGCGTGTACGCCTCGTACGTACCCGCGAAGCCGTTGGAGCCGGCCTTCCGCCCGTCGCTCATCGACGCGGCGGTGATCGTCGCGCGAAGGTTGAACAGGTTCCGCAGGTTGAGATACGGCCCCGTCCAGGCGCCCGTCGCGAAGCCCGACGGATCGAGGGGGTTCTGGAAGAAGTGCGTGTGGCTACGGGCGTCGGTGGGGAAGTAGTTGTAGAGCTCCCGGCCGAGGATCCCGAAGTTGTTCATGAAGCCGGCGTACGACGCGCGATCCTGGAACAGGACGCCGCGCACGCCGAGCTGCAGGCCACCGATCGGATCGCCGGCGATGCCGTCCGGGGTGGGCGAGTTGTAGTTCGGGACGGTGAGATCGCTGTTGCACGCGCCAAGCAACGTGGCGGCAGCGAGCGTCACACCGGCCAGCAGGTGCTTCGTCATGGAAACCGGCCTAGGTGTCCGGGGAGTGGTCGATGTGTGGCGCATGGCTCAGAACCCCACGTCGACGGAGAAGAAGAAGCTG
>DATANT010000270.1:0-16073 GCA_036266115.1 Gemmatimonadaceae bacterium
GACGGCGAGCCGGTGCTGCTGGCCCGCAGCGGCGGGGAGCTGTTCGCCGTGGGGAACCGCTGCCCGCACTACGGGGGGCCGCTCAACGAGGGCATCCTGGTGGGCGACACGGTGCGCTGCCCCTGGCACCACTCGGCGTTCAGCCTGCGGAGCGGGGAGATGCTCCGGCCGCCGGCGCTCGCCGACCTGCCCTGCTGGGAGGTGCGGGAGCGCGGGGGGGTGGTAGTGGTGACGGGGCGGCGGCCGTCGCGGGGGTCCCCCCCCAACCACGAGGGTAGCCCCGCCCCCGCGAGCACGCACCACCAATCGAACGCACCCACATCCGTCGTGATCCTGGGCGGCGGCGCCGCCGGCGCGGTGGCGGCGGAGACGCTCCGGCGCGAGGGATACGACGGCCCGATCACCATCGTCGACGCTGGCCCCTCGGCGCCCTACGACCGGCCGAACCTCTCCAAGGACTATCTCGCCGGCACGGCGCCCGAGGACTGGATCCCGCTCCACCCCGACTCCTTCTATACGGAGCAGCGCATCGAGCTCGCCCTGGGCCGGCGGGCCACGGCCATCGACGCCGGGGCGCGGCGGCTCGTGCTGGACGACGGCACCACCCGCGAGTACGGCGCCCTGCTCATCGCCACCGGCGCCGAGCCCGTGCGGCTCGAGTTCGAGAACCCGGGCCAGCCCGTGCACTACCTCCGCACGCTCGCCGACAGCCGGGCGATCATCGCGGCGGCCGGGCAGGCGCGGCGCGCCGTGGTGATCGGGGCCAGCTTCATCGGGCTCGAGGTGGCCGCCTCGCTGCGCGCGCGCGGCGTGGAGGTCACCGTCGTGGGCCCCGAGGCCCGGCCGCTGGAGCGGGTGCTCGGGCCGGCGCTGGGCGACCACGTGCGGGCCCTGCACGAGCAGCACGGCGTCGTCTTCCGCCTCGGACAGACGGTCGCCGCCGTGGGTGACGCGGACGTCACGCTGCAGGGCGGGGAGCGGCTGCCGGCCGATCTGGTGATCGCCGGCGTCGGCGTGCGCCCCAACGTCCAGCTGGCCGAGAGCGCGGGGCTGGCCACGGACCGGGGCATCGTGGTGGACGAGTATCTCCAGACCAGCGCGCCCGGCATCTATGCTGCCGGCGACGTGGCGCGGTGGCCCGACCCCCACTCGGGGCAGCCCATCCGCGTGGAGCACTGGGTGGTGGCCGAGCGGCAGGGGCAGGCCGCCGCGCGCAACATCCTCGGGCGCCGGGAGCGCTTCGACGCGGTGCCCTTCTTCTGGAGCCAGCACTACGACGTGGCCATCGCCTACGTGGGCCACGCCGAGGGGTGGGACGACGTGCAGATCAGTGGCGACATGGGCGCGAACGACTGCGAGGTCGCGTACCGCTCGGGCGACCGGGTGCTCGCCGTGGCCACGATCTTTCGCGACCAGGCGAGCCTGCGGGCGGAGGTCGCGATGGAGGAGCGCGGCCGCGGGCGCACCGCGGGCGCGCCTGACGACGCCCCCCGCGAACGCGCGACGTACCGTACGTGACGACCATTCCGATCCATCACCAGGAGACACCGAATCGATATGCCGATGACCACGAGCAGTGACCGGGTGCGGGACGTGCGGCCGGCGACACATGCGGGGCTGACGTTCGCTCCCAGCCACGACGTGGAGCTCGAGGAGCTCGTGCGGCGGCAGCTCGCGCTGCTGGGCGAGGACCCCGAGCGCGAGGGGCTGCTCAAGACGCCGGAGCGGGTGGCGAAGTCGCTCGCCTGGCTCACGCGCGGCTACGACCAGGACGTGGCCGAGGTGGTGGGCGACGCCGTGTTCGAGGAGACGCACGAGAGCATGGTGCTGGTGCGCGACATCGAGCTCTACTCCATGTGCGAGCACCACATGCTGCCCTTCTTCGGCAAGGCCCACATCGCCTACATCCCGGACGGCCGGATCATCGGCCTGTCCAAGCTGCCGCGCATCGTGGACGCCTTCGCGCGCCGGCTGCAGGTGCAGGAACGGCTCACCGAGCAGGTGGCGCAGGCCATCGAGGACGTGCTCCAGCCACGCGGCGTGGGCGTGGTGATCGAGGCGCAGCACCTGTGCATGATGATGCGGGGCGTGGAGAAGCAGGGCTCCAGCACCATCACGAGCGCGGTGCGCGGGCAGTTCCGCGACTGTCCGATGACCCGCGACGAGTTCCTCAGACTGGCGCACCGCGGCACGCCCTGAGCATCGCGGGGCGCCGCGAGGCATCTCGACGCATCGCCGCAACGCGGGAGTGGCGGGGCCGGTCGCACGAGGCCGCGCACGGGCGCTACATTCGTTCGGACCGGCCATCGACGGCCGCCCGCCCCCCTCTCCCGTGAGTCTTCAGATGAGGACGTCCCTCCCCGCGCTCGGCCTGCTGGCCGCCGCGCTCCTTCCGCTCGCGCCCCTGGGCGCGCAGGCCCCGGCCGACGACCCGGCGCTCGTCGCCCGCGCCCGCGCCATCCACGACCGCGTGATGACGCTCGACACGCACGTGGACATCAACGCGGCCAACTTCCGCGCGGATGGCCCCAACTACGCGCAGCGCCTGGAGCGCACGCAGGTGGACGTGAAGAAGATGGAGGAGGGCGGGCTGGATGCCGCGTTCCTCATCGTCTACGTGGGGCAGCGGCCGGAGCTCGACGCCGCCGGCTACGCCGCCGCGCACGCCGCGGCCATCGAGAAGTTCGAGGGCATCCACCGGCTCACGGAGACGCTGGCACCGGACCGCGTGGGGCTCGCCCTCACCGCGGCGGACGCGCGCCGCATCTACGCGTCCGGCAAGAAGGTGATCTTCATCGGCGTGGAGAACGGCTACCCGGTGGGCACGGACATCACGAACGTCCGCAAGTTCCACCAGCTCGGCGCCCGCTACATGTCGCTCTCGCACAACGGGCACAGCCAGCTCTCCGACTCCAACACCGGCGAGCGTGACGGCGTGTGGCTGCATGGCGGACTGAGCCCCCTGGGCCGCCAGGTGATCGCGGAGATGAACCGGTGGGGGATCATGATCGACGTCTCGCACCCCTCCAAGCAGTCCATGATGCAGACGCTGGAGATCACGCGCGCGCCGATCATCGCCTCGCACTCGGGCGTACGGGCCATCTGCGATCACAGCCGCAACCTGGACGACGAGCAGATCCGCGCGCTGGCCCGGAACGGTGGGGTGGTGCAGCTCGTGGCCTTCAACGGCTACACCAAGTGCGACCGGCCGCGTGAGATCGCGCGCGAGGACGCGCTCACCGCGCTCCGCGCCGAATACGGCATCGCGGGCGCCTCGCGGCAGGCGATGGCGGCCAGCATCGCCGCCCTGCCCGCGGCGCGGCGCGCCGAGTTCGAGGCCAGGCAGAACGACATCACCACGCGCCGCTTTCCGGCCGGGCCCGCGGCCACGGTGAAGGACTTCGTGGACCACATCGACCACGTGGTGAAGCTGGTGGGCATCGAGCACGCCGGCATCAGCTCGGACTTCGACGGCGGCGGCGGCGTGGACGGCTGGCGCTCGGCGTCGGAGACGGGGAACGTGACGCTGGAGCTGGTGCGCCGCGGCTACACCGAGGAGCAAATCGCGAAGATCTGGAGCGGCAACCTGCTGCGCGTGCTCGAGCGCGTGGAGCAGGTGGCCAGGGAGATGCAGGCGGGCGGGGCGGGGAGCCCCGCAGGGTCCTGACAGCCGGGAGCTGAGCCGGTGGAGCGCGTGCGCGGACTCCGTGATGCGCCACGCCGCACCGCGCCCATCGCGGTGACGCCGCCATGATCGCGTGGCTCCTCGGCGTGTCGCTCGTCGGGAGCTGCGCGGCATGGCCGCTCAGCTACCTGTTCGGCCGCAAGGCGGCCGGGTGGCTGCTCGCGCTGCTGCCGGTGGGGCTCTTCACCGCCTTCCTGAGCTTCGCGCCCGCCATCGCGGCGGGCGGCGCGGTCACCGAGTGGCTGCCGTGGGCGCCCTCGCTCGGCGTGAATCTGTCGCTGCGGCTGGACGGGTTCTCCTTCCTGTTCGTGCTGCTCATCACCGGCATCGGCGCGCTGGTGGTGGTTTACGCCGGTGACTACCTGTCCACGGAGTCGGACTGGGATCGGGCGCGCTTCTTCACGCTGATCCTGCTGTTCATGACGGCGATGCTGGGCGCCGTGCTCTCGGACAACCTGCTCGTCATGTACCTCTTCTGGGAGGCGACGAGCATCCTCTCCTTCCTGCTGATCGGCTTCCACGCCGACAGCCCGCACGCGCGGCGCGCCGCGCTCATGTCGCTGCGCGTGACCGCGGGCGGCGGCCTGGCGCTCCTCGGCGCCATCATCCTCATCGGCGTGACGCTCGGCAGCTATTCGATGGCCGAGGCGGTCGCGCGCAGCAGCGAGCTGGCGCACAGCCCGTGGATCGTGCCCATCATGATCGGGCTGCTGCTGGGCGGCTTCACCAAGTCGGCGCAGTTCCCGTTCCATTTCTGGCTGCCCAACGCCATGCAGGCGCCCACGCCCGCGTCGGCGTATCTGCACTCGGCGACGATGGTGAAGCTCGGCATCTACCTGCTGGCGCGCTTCGAGCCGCTCGTCGGGGCCGTGCCGCACGGGCGCGACCTCCTGATCGCCGTCGCCATCGTCACGATGCTGGTGGCAGCGCTCCAGGCGCTGCGCGCCGAGAACTTCAAGAGCGTGCTCGCCTACTCCACGGTGGCGTCGCTCGGCGTGCTCGTCCTGCTCATCGGGCTGGACGGGCCCACGGCGAGCGTCGCCATGGTGGGCTTCATCCTGGCGCACGCGCTCTACAAGGCCACGCTGTTCTTCTGCGCGGGGTCGGTGCAGCACGCCACGGGGCTCAGCAAGCTGCGCTCCATGGGCGGCCTCGCGCGCTTCCTGCCCGTCACGGCGGGGGCCGCGGTGCTCGCCAGCCTGTCCATGGCGGGGCTGCCACCGTTCCTCGGCTTCGTCAGCAAGGAGTTCCTGTTCCTGGCGCAGATCGAGAGCTCGTGGGAAGCCATCCCGCTGGCGGTGGCCGTGATCGTCAACGCGGTGCTCGTGGCGGTGGCCGGTGCGGTCACGCTGCGCCCCTTCTTCCTGGATCCGGAGAAGGTGACGGCGGTGAGGCACGGCGAGACGCCCGCACTGCTTCTGGGCCCGGTGGTGCTCGGGCTGCTCGGCCTCGCCTTCAGCCTGGAGCCCGGCTGGCTGAGCCGGTCCGTGATGCGGCCGGCGGTGACCGCCGTCTACGGCACGCCCGTGGACGTGGAGCTCGGCCTGTGGCACGGCGTGACGCCCATGCTGGCGCTGAGCGCGGTGGTGGTGGGCATCGGGGCGCTGATCTTCGTCTACTGGAAGCCGATTCACCGGCGGCTACGCGCGCGCTCGCGCATCGACCGGGTCTCGCTCGAGCACGCGTACGACGCGCTGTTCCGCGGTGTGGAGTGGGCGGCCGCGGGCACCGCCCGGCTCGTGCAGCACGGAGACCTGCGCCGCTACGTGTGGGTGGTGCTCGCGAGCGCGGCGGCGCTCGTGGCGTGGGGCCTCGTGGCCGCGGGCCAGGCCCCGCGCCTGCCGGCCATGGCCGCCCTCGGCGATCTGCGTGCCGGGCCGGCCGCCGTGGCGCTGCTCGGGCTGGCCGGCGGCATCGCGGCCACGCGCGCGCGCACGCTGCTGACGACGATGATCGCCGTGGGCCTCGTGGGCTTCGTCGCGGCCATCACCTTCATGATGAACGGCGCTCCCGACCTGGCGCTCACCCAGTTCGCCGTCGAGTCGCTCATCGTGGTGCTGCTCACGCTGGCGCTGCTCGTGCTGCCGCTCGGTGGCAAGGCCACCCGCACGCGGCGGGAGCGCCGGCTCGACCTCGCCCTCTCCGCGGGCTTCGCGGCGCTGCTCTTCGTGGTGCTGCTCGACATGAGCGTGGCGCCGCCGCACACCGCGGTCTCCGACTTCTTCGGCGCGCAGAGCTACGTGTCGGCGTTCGGGCGGAACGTGGTCAACGTCATCCTCGTGGACTTCCGCGCCTTCGACACGTTGGGCGAGACCACGGTGATCGCGCTCTCGGCCGTCGTCGCCTGGTCGCTGCTCGGGCCCAGGACGCCCCGCGAGGCGGCCGCGACGCCGGCGAGCGCGCCCACGGTCTTCGTGCTCGCGATCACCAGCCGGCTGTTCTTCTGGCTGCTCGCCGGGGCCTCGGTGATCCTCCTGCTGCGCGGCCACAATGAGATCGGCGGCGGCTTCGTGGGCGGGCTGGTGGCCGCGCTGGCCTACGCGATGATCGCGATCACCAGCGGCGTGGGGCGGGCGCGCGCGATGCTGCGCGTGCACCCGCTCGCGCTCGCCGGCGGCGGACTGCTGCTCGCGCTGGCGAGCGGCCTGCCGGGGCTGCTCATCCACGGCGACTATCTGCGGCACGTCTGGGTGGAGCTCGACCTGCTGGGCATCCACCTGAAGCAGGGCACCACGCTGCTCTTCGACCTCGGCGTCTACACGGTGGTGCTGGGGGGCGTGCTGGCGTTCCTCTTCGGCCTGCAACGCGAGGCCGCGCGATGAGCGTGCTCTACGCGCTCGTGGCCGCGGTGCTGTTCGGCTGCTCGCTGTACATGATCCTCTCGCGCAACCTGGTGCGGGTGCTGCTCGGCCTGTCGCTGCTCACCACCGCGGTGAACCTGATGCTGTTCGAGACGGGCCGCTTCCGTTCCGTGCAGCCCCCGATCATCACCGAGGACGCCAACCGGCTGGGCGGATCGGCGGAGCCCCTGTCGCAGGCGCTCATCCTCACCGCCATCGTGATCGGGTTCGCGCTCACGGTGCTGCTGGCCGTCCTGGTGGTGCGCGCCTATCGCGCGCACGGCACGCTCGCGAGCCACGAGATCCGCTCCGCGGACCAGCTCGGGGATCCGTTCGCGGCGGAGGCGGGCGATGATCGCTGAGACCATCGCCGGCAGCGCCGCGCTGTGGCCGGTGGCCATCCCGCTGGCCGCCGCGGCGCTCACGCTGCTCGCGCGGCGCTGGCCCGCGCTGCAGCGCGGCGTGATGGAGGCGGGGGTGCTCCTCATGCTCGCCGCCTCCGTGCTGCTGCTGGCCCGGGCCGCGGGCGGCGAGACGCTCGTGGTGAACTTCGGCGGGTGGGGCGCGCCGTTCGGGGTGACCCTCGTGGCCGACCGGCTGGGCGCCGCGCTCTCCGCGGTCACCGGCGTCGTGGCGCTCGCGGTGGCCATCTACGCGCGCGCCGACATCCGGGCGCGGCGACGACGCGCCGGCTTCGACCCGCTGTTCCTGGCCATGCTGGCCGCGGTGAACGGCGCGTTCCTCACCGGCGACATCTTCAATCTCTACGTGTGGTTCGAGCTGATGCTCGTCACCGCGCTGGGGCTGGTGACGCTCGACCGGCGGCGCGCGCAGATCGACGGCGCCATCCGCTACGCCGCGATGAGCATGACCGGCGCGTCGATGATCCTCATCGGCATCGGCCTGCTCTACGGCGAGACGGGCACGCTCGACATGGCGCACCTGTCCGCCCTGCTCGCCGGCCGAGCGCCCACGGTCGCGCTCTCCGCGTCGGCCTTTCTGCTGCTCGCCGGGTTCGTGCTCAAGGCAGGGCTGTTCCCGCTGTTCTTCTGGCTGCCGGCCTCGTATCACACCGCGCCCATCTCGGTGGCCGCCGTGCTCGCCGGGTTGCTGACCAAGGTGGCGGTCTATGCCTGCCTGCGCGTCTTCGTGATGGTGTTCGGCCTCGTTGGTGCCACCGTGGCGCCGGGGCTGGCGAGCGCGCTCGCCGTCCTGGCCGCGGCCACGATGGTGGTGAGCGTGCTCGCCGCCCTGGCGCAGGTGGACATCCGGCGCGTGCTGGCCTATCACGTGATGGGCCAGGTGGGCTACGTGACGATGGGGCTGGCGCTCGCCTCGTCGCTGGGCATCTCCACGGCCATGTTCTACATGATGCATACGATGCTGCTGCAGACGGGGCTGTTCCTGGGCGCCGGCGCCATCGCGCGCACGACGGGCAGCTTCGACCTGCGCCGCGCCGGGGGCCTGATGCGCGAGCACCCGCTGTTCGCCGGGCTGTTCGCCGCGCTGGCGCTCTCGCTCGCCGGCATCCCGCCGCTCTCGGGCTTCTGGGCCAAGTATCTCGTCATCGACGCCGCCGTCCGGGGCGGCGCGGCCTGGCTGGCGGTGCTGGCGCTGGTGGTCGGCTTCCTGACGCTCTACTCCATGAGCAAGCTGTGGACGGACGCCTTCTGGAAGCCGCCGCCGGGACGACCGCGCGCCCTGCGACGCGTGCCGCCGGCCATGATGGTCGCGCTGGCGCTGGTGGCGGCGTGCACCCTGGGCATCGGGCTCGCCATCGAGCCCATCTCGGTGCTCACGCGCGAGGCCGCGCTGCAGGTGATCCCCACCGCGGCGAGCGAGGTGGCGCAATGAGCACCGGCCCTCACACGGGGCGCCGCTCACGGCCCGGCCTCGCGCGCCGCCTGTGGGCCCTGATCGCGCTGGTGGGGATCTTCTTCCGCGACCTCGTGGCCTCGTCGCTGGCGGTGGCGCGCATCACGCTCGCGCCGTACCGGCTGGCCAGGCCGGCCATCGTCGTGGTGCCGGTGGATGCCCGCACCGACTGGGGGGTGACGCTGTTCGCCTGCCTGGTGTCGATGACGCCGGGGTCCACCTGCCTGCACGTGGCGGACGACCGGCGCTCGCTCTACGTGCACTTCCTGGATGCGCCCGACCCGGCCGCGCGGGCCGCCGAGATCAAGGCCGTGTTCGAGCCCCGGATCCTGGAGCTGGAAGGACAGGAGGTGGTCTCATGAATGCGCCCGATCTGGCGACCGTCGCCACCATCCTGATCGCGGTGCTCGCGCTGCCGCTCGCCCTGGCCGGCTACCGGATGATCAGGGGGCCGGGGTACGCGGACCGCTTCGTCGCGCTGGACATGCTGACTGCGGTGGCCATCGCGCTCGCCGCGCTCACCACGCTGGCCACGGGCCGCAGCGCCTTTCTGGACATCGGCCTGGGCATCGCGCTCGTCAACTTCGTCTCCACCTGCGCCTTCGCGGCGTTCCTCAATCGCAAGCGAGGGGATCGATGATCCGGACGATCGCCGCCGTGCTCCTGCTGGCCGCGGGCGTGGCGTTCGTGTGCGTCGCCGCCATCGGCGTGGCGCGGCTGCCCGACGCCTTCCAGCGCATGCATGCGTCCACCAAGGCGGGCGGCATCGGCGTCACGCTCGTCGTGCTGGGCGTGCTCGTCGCCGGCGGGGTGGCGAGCCCGGTCACCGGCATCCTCACCATCCTCTTCATGCTCGTCACCCTGTCCGTGGCGTCGCAGATGCTCGCCCGCTCGGCGTACATGTCCGGCGCGCCCATGGAGGGGCTGGACCGCGGCGACCCGCTGGCAGGGGTGCTGGAGCGGCAGGCGGCACCGCTGGAGGAGCGCACCGACCTGGCGTACACGGAGGACGAGGAAACGCGCCGCCTCGCCTGAGCGCGCGTCGCCGACGCGCCGCCGTGCGCGGAGCCGCGCTACGGCCGCCGGGCCCGCAGCCCGTTCGCGACCACGAGCAGCGACCCGCCCATGTCCGCCGCCACCGCCATCCACAACGTGGCCCAGCCGCTCACGGCGAGCGCCAGGAACACCACCTTGATGGCCAGCGCGATGGTGATGTTCTGCTTCACGATGCCCACGGTCTTGTGCGACACGCGCAGGGCGAGCGACAGCTTCTCCAGGTCGTCGGCCATGAGGGCGATGTCCGCCGTCTCGAGCGCCACGTCCGTTCCGGCGGCGCCCATGGCCACTCCCACGTGGGCCGCCGCCAGCGCCGGCGCATCGTTCACGCCGTCGCCCACGAACGCCACGGTCTCGCCGCGCGCCTCGAGCTCGCGCACCACGCGCACCTTGTCGTCGGGCAGCAGCCCGGCGTGCACCTCGTGGATGCCCACGACCGCGGCCACGGCGCGCGCCGTGCCCGCGTTGTCGCCGGTGAGCATCACCACGTGCCGCACGCCGGCCGCGCGCAGCTGCGCGATGGCCGCGCGCGCGTTCGGCCGCACGCGGTCGGCCACGCCGATCACGCCCAGCGCGCACATCGCGCCGTCGCGCTCCACGGCCACCACCACCACCGTCCTGCCCTCGTCCTCGAGCCGCGCGAGCGTCTCGCCCACGCGCGCCGTGGCGAGCCCGCGCTCGGCGAGCAGGCGCTCGTTGCCCAGGTACACCTCCACGTCGCCCACGCGCGCGCGCGCGCCGCGTCCGGCGAGCGACTCGAAGTCCGAGGACGTGGGCGGAGCGATGCCGCGCGCGACGCCCTCGTCCAGCACCGCGCGCGCGAGCGGGTGCTCCGAGTGGCGCTCCACGCCCAGGGCGAGGCGCAGGATCTCGTCCGGGGTCACGCCGTCGAGCGGGACGATGTCGGTGACGACGGGCCGGCCCTCGGTGAGCGTTCCCGTCTTGTCGAGCGCGACGGCGGTGACGGCCGCCGCGCGCTCCAGGAACGCGCCGCCCTTGATGAGCACCCCGCCGCGCGCCGCGCCCGCCAGGCCGCTCACGATGGTGACCGGCGTGGAGATGACGAGCGCGCACGGGCAGGCGATGACGAGCATGGCGAGCGCGCGGTAGATCCAGGTCTCCCAGCCGCCCACGCCCACCAGCGGCGGCACCACGGCGATGAGCAGCGCGGCGAGCACCACGAGCGGCGTGTACACGCGCGCGAAGCGGTCCACGAAGCGCTGGCTCGGCGCGCGCGACGCCTGCGCCTCCTCCACCGCGTGGATGATGCGCGCGAGCGTGGTGTCGCTGGCCGGCCGTGTGGAGCGCACCTCGAGCATGCCGTGCCCGTTCAGGCTCCCCGCGAACACCTCGGCGCCGGGCTCCTTGTCCACCGGCATGGACTCGCCGGTGATGGGCGCCTGGTTCACGCTCGAACGCCCGCCCGTGACCTCGCCGTCCACCGGGATCTTCTGGCCCGGGCGCACGACCACCATCTCGCCCACGCGCACGTCGGCGACCGGCACGCGCACCTCGCCGCCGTCGCGCCACACGCTGGCCTCGGCCGGCGAGATGTCCATGAGGGCCCTGATGGCGTTGCGCGCGCGAGCCATGGAAGCGCTCTCCAGCAGCTCCGCGATGCCGAACAGGAAGAGCACCGCCGCCGCCTCTTCCGGCTCGCCGATGATCCACGCTCCGGCGGCGGCCACCGCCATGAGGAAGTTCATGTCGAGCGCGCGGCCGAGCGCGGCGCGCACGCCGCGGGGCGCCACGAACCAGCCGCCCGCCACCGTGGAGATCGCGAGCAGCGTGAGCGCGACGACCTCGGGCAGGCCCGCCCACCGCGCCACCAGTGCCAGGGCCAGCGCGCCGCCCGCCACACCGGTCACCATGCGCCGGCCGTTGCGCTCCCAGAACGAGGGCGGCGTCGCCGGGCGGCCGTGGGCGGCCGCGCGCGTCGTGCCGTCGGCGGGCGGCGCGTCGCTCTCCACGCGGTAGCCCACGCCGCGGATGGCGCCGGCCAGGTCGTCACGGGCGAGCGTGCCGCCGGCGAACTGCACGCGCACGCGGCCGCCCACCACGTCCACCTGCACGTCCTGCACGCCGGGTAGCCGCTGCAGCGCGCGCTCCACCGTGGCCGCGCAGCTCGCGCAGTCCATGCCGGCCACGCGCAGCTCGCAGCGGGACGCCGCCGCGCCGGGCACCGCGTCCAGATCCACGCGGGGCGTCACGTCGGGCGCCGCGGTGGCGGCCCCGCCGCTCGCGTCGGTCGCGTGCCGTGCCACGGGTCTAGCCACGGGCCTGGCCATGCGCCCGACCGAGGCGCGGCATCACGGCCGCACCGACTCGCCCACGTGGACGAAGCCGGTGTCCACGATCTGGCGCACGTGGTCGTCGTCGAGCGAGTAGTAGGCGATCTTGCCCACCTTGCGGTAGCGCACGAGGCGGAGCTGCCGGAGCGCGCGCAGCGAGTGCGACACGGTGGGCTGCGAGAGGCCGAGCAGCACGCCGAGGTCGCACACGCACAGCTCCTCGGCCATGAGCGCGCGCACGATGCGCAGGCGCGTGGGGTCGCCGAGCACGCGGAACGTCTCGGCCAGGGCGCCCACGGTGTCCGCCTCCGGCATCGCGGCGTGGGCGCGCTCCACCCGGTCCTGGTCGATGCAGCGCGCCTCGCACACGTCCTCGGCGGCCGGCGCCGCGGGGGCGATGGCGGGCGCCCTGGGCGCTGGCGGCAGGCGGTGGGGGTGGCCGAGGCGGCGGCTGGCGGTCATGGTTCGCGCGGGCATGGCGGACTCCAGATACATGTACGTGTGTGCATGTATACACTAGATGGCGACTCCGGTGCCGTCAACCGCGCGTCCGGGGCACGGCCCAGGCGCACCCATCATCAACCCTGCGTGGTGCGACCGCGCCCGGTGGCCGCGCCACGAATTGGCCTCTGCTGCGTATCGTATGCGTACGACGACATTCCGGCGCACTCCGGCGCCGCCACCAGCCGCCGACCACGAGCCATCCCCGAACCGTGCTTCGCGAGACAGAACTGCCATGAGCCACGCACGCGCCACCGTCCTCGTCGTGGCCGCCGCGCTGCTCGCGCTGGCGGGCGTGCTGAGCATCACCTCGCTCGCCCAGGCGCACGGTGCGCTCAGGCGGTCGGCGCCCGCGAGCGGGGACACGCTCACGGTGGCGCCCCGCGAGCTGCGCCTCACGTTCACGGAGTCCACGGAGCTGGCCGTCTCCCGCATCGAGCTGCTGGGGCCGGACAACGTGGCGGTAGGCCTGGGGCCCATGAGGTACGGGGACTCCACCACCGTGCTCGTCGCCGACGTCACCGGGGCGCTGGACGCGGGCACCTACACCGTGGCGTGGCAGATCGTCGGGCGCGATGGGCACCCGGTGCGGGGGCGGTTCCGCTTCACCATCGCCGCGGGCGCCGCCGGTCTCGGCGCACCGCCGCCGACGGCGCGCGCCGACTCCGCGCCGGCCGCCGGCACCCAGGGGGCGGTCCCGGGGACGGCCCGGGCGGTGGCGCACGCCGATGAACACCTCCAGCCACAACTGCCCCTTCCCACCGCCTCGTTCGACGCCGAGTCGCCGCTCTATGCCGCGGTCCGGTGGCTCGGGCTCGCGGCGATGCTCGGGGTGATCGGCACCATCGGCTTCGGCACGTGGGTGCTGCCCTCGACGCATCGCCGGTTGGCCGTGCCCGCGCCGGTGGCCGAGGGCGAGGTGTTCCGGCGGATGCGCGGCGTGGGGATGCTCGCGGCGGCGACGCTCCTGCTCGCTGCCGGGCTCCGCCTCGTCGCGCAGTCCGCCGCGACGAATGGCGCGGCCGCGGCATTCGACTCCGGTGGGCTGGCCGCCATCGTGGACGGCACGCTGTGGGGCACCGCGTGGAAGGTGCAGGTGGTCGCCGCGCTGCTCTCGCTCGCGGGCTTCTGGCTCCTCGCGCGGCGGCGCGCCGCCGGCTGGCTGCTCGCCACAATGGCCGCCGTCGCCCTCGCCGTGTCCGCGGCGCTCTCCGGGCACGCGGCCGCGGTGCCGGGGCGCGCCGTCCTCGCCGTGGCCACGGACGCCGTGCACGTGCTGACCGCTGGCGGCTGGCTGGGGACGCTGCTCGTGATGGCCGCGGCCGGACTGCCCGTGGCGCTCCGCGCGAGACCCGGCCAGCGAGGGCCCGCCACGGCGGCGATGGTGAATGGGTTCTCGCCGCTCGCGCTCGCGTGCGCGGCCGTCCTGGCGCTCACCGGTGCGGCATCCGGGTGGCTGCATCTCGAGTCGCTGGGCGCGCTCGTGACGTCCGCGTACGGGCGCACGCTGCTCATCAAGCTCGCCGTGGTGGCGCTGGTGGTGGCCGCCGGCGCGTACAACTGGCGGCGCGTGCGGCCGGCGGTGGGGAGCGATCCGGGGGCGGAGCGCCTCCGGCGGTCGGCACGGGTGGAGCTCGCGATCGGCGCCGTGGTGCTGGCGGTGACGGCGGTGCTGGTGGCCACGCCCACGCCCATGGACGTGCTTCGCTAGTAGTCGACTTGCGGCCGCGGCCCCACCTCCGGCTCCAACTGGTTCGAGGCCACCAGCGCCGCCGGCGGCGCATCGACGTTCGGCGTCGACTTCGGCGCGCCGGTAGCCGCCTTCGGCTTCTTCGGCAGCGACTTCGGCTCCCAGCTCACCCTCCGCTTCTATCTCACCGGCGGCGGCACCACGGACTGGGCACTGCCGTACGAGGCGGGCATCGCGCACGACGGTAACCGGCTCTTCGCCGGCTACATCAACATGCTCACGTTCGGCCGCGTGGAGTTCCTGGGCACCAACAGCGCCGACAGCTTCGGCTTCGACGACATGACCATCGGCTCCATCGAGCAGGTGCTGCCGGATCCGAGCGTCGTGCCGGAGCCGGGCACGGCGCTCCTGCTCGGCACCGGGTTGCTCGGCCTCGGCCTGGCCTACCGCCGGCGCCGCGAGGCGTAGGACGGGCGACCGTATCGCGCGTCGAGAACGGGGCGGCTCCCATGGTGGGAGCCGCCCCGTCGCGCATCGGTGAGTGGCGTCGGTCGCCGTCGGTCAGGGCAGCAGCGCCCACACCGGCGGGAGGGTGAAGAGCACGCCCAGGGCGATCAGGACGAGCGTGATGGCATACGAGCGCCCCGCGTCCACGTCGCGCCCCTTCCAGCGGAAGTGCAGCACCGCCCACGCCACCAGCCAGATCACGACGCCGAGCGTCGTTCGCCCCGAGACGCCGCCGGCCGGCGCGTACACGGCGGGCACCGAGAGCAGCCCGGCCTCGCTCAGGATCACGATGAGGCCCATGGCGAACGCACCCACGCCGGCCGCCACGAATGCCGCGACCGCCGCGCCGTTGGTGGCGCCTGCCCGCGTCTCGTCGGTCACCTCGATGACGTCGACGACATCGATTCTGGCCATGCTCACGCTCCGTTCCCCGTCACTCGACCGGGGCGACCTTGTTGATGAAGGTACCGAGTAACGCGATGAAGGCGACCAACGCGAAGCAGACGACGAGCAGCGTCATCGCCATGTTCCGCAAGCGCCGCTCGCGGAGCAGGACCGAGCGGTACTGCACACTCACGAAGGCCACCGCCGTGGCGATCATCGCGGCGATCCAGGGCGTGTGCTCCTTGATCTCCATCGCGAAGCTGTGCAGCCACCGGGTGCCGGGGCTCGACATGATGAGCGCCCGGGGATACTGGCGCAGATCGGCGAGCCCTTCGGGCGGCGTCGCCCGGTAGGGCGGGAAGCTGACGTAGGTGCCCACGATCACGGTGAGCCAGAGCACCACCGCGGTGAACACCATCAGCCCTGCCAGGTAGCGCGACTCGCGATGGACGCGGGGATCCGGTGCCAGCCCCGCCGGCGCATCCGCGGTGCGCATGGCCCACAGCGAGAACATCGCGGCGGCGAGCGCCATCAGCGCTCCACCGCCCAGGACGATGCCGTGGATCATCGTCCAGATGCTGCGCTCGGTGAACAGCATGGTCGTGTCCATGGCCACCACCCGTTGGCGTGTGTGGAGCTCCGGTACCATTCACGCCTGGATGGCGGCTCCAGGCGCGAGCGACGCGAACCACCGGCGCGCACATGGATGCTACGACCGTGAAGTCGTGCTGTCCATCGGCGATCTCCGCGCCGGCGTGTGGGGATTTCCCTGCCGTGCCATCCCGCAGGAGCCCGCGGCCCAGACCTCTCGGTCGTCATCCCGAGCGGAGCGGCGGCTATCCCGTCATCCAAGCGGGGCGTCCCGTCCTTCTGAATCGTCATCCCGAGCGGAGCGGCCCGCAGGGCCGCGCAGTCGAGGGATCTACTGTCCGTGGTGACGGAGCCGGCCACGAACCCGGTGACACTAGATCCCTCGACTCGCTGCGCTCGCTCGGGATGACAACGGGTGGGGGCCGCGCTCGCCCGGGATGACGAGAGAGGGCGCTGCGCTCGGGGTGACAACTCCGGGGACAGCGGTCAAACGGCCGCGAGGGAAAGCGATCCCGACACTCGCTCGCTGCGCTCGCTCCTGCGGGATGACAAGATAGACTGGCCTCCCCCGCGGTCGTCGTGGGCATGCCGGCCTCACGAGTTCGGTGTGCGTGGGACCCGGCTGCTCGTGGTGCGCCGTGGCGGCAGCCGAC
>DATANT010000271.1:0-3154 GCA_036266115.1 Gemmatimonadaceae bacterium
CGAGCACGCCGAGGGCGAGCACCGCGCCGGCGCTCGCCCGCAGGAAGCGCGGCGCGTCATCGCGCACGGCGAATCGCCACCAGAGCTCCGTGCCATACTCCACGTGCCGGTACGAGAAGAGCCCGAGCCACACGCTGGCCCCGACGACGGCCACCACGGCGGCAATCCACTCCGGCTCCAGCGCCTCGCGCGTGAGCGCCGCCCGACGGTAGAACGCGCCGCGCGACGGCACGATGACGGCGAGCACCACCGAGAGCAGCATGGCCTCCTCCCAGTCGAGCCCTTTGAGCAGCGAGCCGACGATGCCGACGCCGAGGAGCGCGATCGTGAGCCCGTACGCCGCGTCGAGCCGGCGGCGGATGGCCCACGCGAGGACGAGCAGTCCCACCCCCGCCATGCTCGCCGCGAAGTGCGACAGCTCGATGACGCCGAGCGGGACGACCGCACCGAGCGTACGCAGGCGGTGGTGCACGCTCGGCGTCGCCCCCGAGAGCACGAGTACCACGCCGGCACCGAAGGTGAGGGCGGCGAGTGCGGACGGCAGCACCACCGGAGTGAACCGGAGCGCGAGGCGACCGCCGCGCGCCGCCATGTCGACCACCGCGGCCGTACCGGCGGCCACGTGCTCGCGCTGCTGCGCCACCTCGGCCACGGCGAGCGCCGCGAGGGCGAGCCCGAAGGGAACGAGATAGTAGACCGCGCGATAGGCCACCACGATCGCGAGCGCCGGCCCCGGGTCGAGCGCGGGCCTCAGCAGCAGCACCATCAGCGTGTCGAACACGCCCAGTCCTCCGGGCACGTGGCTCAGCAACCCGGCGCCCTGCGCGAGCGTGAACATGCCGGCAAACTCCAGGAAGCCGAGCCCCGGCCGCGGCGGCAGGAGCACCCAGAGCACGGCGGCGGCTACGAGCCAGTCGACCACGGAGAGGGCGAGCTGAGCGACGGCCAGATGGAGCTGCGGCACGGGAAAGTCCCAGCCGCGCCACGTGACGGCGTGCGCTCCGCGCCGCGCGCACCAGACGACGTAGCTCGCCACGCCGCCAAGCAGCGCGACACCGATGGCGTGGGCGAGCGGCGTGGGAATGCCGAGCCGCGCCAGCGCCTCGGCCGGCTCGAACGTGAGCGCCGCGCCGGTGACGGCCACGAGTCCCACGAGGAAGGTCGCGCCGACGAACGCGAGGGCCTGCGCGATCTCGGGCGCGGAGAGCCCGAAGGCGCTCCAGAACCGGTAGCGGACCGCGTTGCCGGTGAGCGCCGCGAAGCCGAGCGTCTGGCTGATGCCGTAGGCCATCGCCGACGTGGCGACGACGCGCCGGAGCGGCAGGCTGGCCCCGACGTAGCGGAGGGCGAGCGCGTCGTAGCCGCTCAGGATGGCGAAGGCCAGGATCGTCAGCGCCGCTGCGGCGGCCACGCGCGTGCTCGGGATGGCCCGCACAGCCTGCGAGACCACCTCGTAGCGTGTGCCCGCGAGCTCATGGCGGAGCACGATGAGGGCGGCGGCGAGCACCGCGAGCGTGGCCACCGGCGCCACCCAATGGCCGCGCCCGCTAGCGGTGGCGTGCCGCAGCGGCGGCGCGGCGGCCGGCGAATCGAGCGGCGAGGCGAGCGGATCTGCGGCGAAGTTCCCCTCGGCGGGGGCTCGGGCCGGCACGGTCAGGGACGTGGGCGTGAGGAACGCGGCGGATGGGTGCACCGGGCACCCGCGCCCGATATCTACGGGTCGGTAGCGAACGCGTCATCATCCGTGCCGCGGGGTGAGCTCCCGCCTCCACCGCCGCCGAGTCGGGATGGGTCTCGTGGCCGCCGGACTCTGGCACACCCCGGCTACGCCACCCCGCGGCGCGGGGCATGCGCGGGCGAGATTCGCCCGGTCACCCGCGCTCGAACACCTTCTCCCCGCCCATCCACGTCTCCGCCACCCGGGTCTCGTGGATCGCGCCCGGCGCGATCGTGAAGATGTCGCGGTCCAGGACCACGAAACTGGCCTCGCGGCCCTCGGCGATCCGCCCGACCGGCTCCTCGTAGCGCCCCAGCGTCGCCGCCCGCGCGGTGTAGAGCAGGACGGCCTGCGGCACCGTGAGCGCCTGCTCCGGCACGATGTCCGCGCCGTTGTAGGCCTTCCGCGTCACCGCGGCCTGGATGGACACGAACACGTCGTCCGGCTCCGCCCACGTCGTCGCCGGGGCGTCCGAGGAGAGGCCGAGGCGCTCGATGCGGTCGTAGAAGGTCCTCAGTGGATACGCCCGCTGGAACTGGCTGGCGGTCAGGTTGCCCACGTACGACTCGTACTCGGCGAAGAAGAAGATGATCTGCGTGGCCACGCCGAAGCTCATGGTCGCGTCGCTCAGCTGGCGCAGCTGCTCGTCGGTGAGCAGCGTGGCGTGCTCCAGGCGCACGGACGGGATGTCCGGCCCCATCCACGGCTCCTTGTCGGCGAAGAAGTCGATCACCCGCTGCAGGGCGCGATCCCCCATCGCGTGGACCGCCACCTGCACCCGGTTGCGCCTGGCCCACTCGTAGCCGGCCTGCATCGCCTCCACCGTGATGGTGGGATAGCCGTGCTCCGCGGAATCCGCGTACGCCTCGTTCACCCACGCCGTGCGGCCGGACATCGAGCCGTCCGCGAACATCTTGATCCCCGCGAACCTCACCCGGCCCGTCCGCTGCTCGTCGGTGAGATCGGGGATCAGGTTGTCCTGCAGCTTGGACCACTCGAAGTACAGCAGCACCTGCTGCCCGTGGCCCCGCGCGGCGGCGCGATAGACCTCGAGATCGTCGAACGGCGTCACGTTCGCCATCATCTCCGTCATGGCGACGATGCCGCGCTCGGCGTAGTGCTCCCGGGTACGGCGGAGGGCGTCCACCCTGCCCTGAAAGTCCCGCGACGACTTGGCGCGCATCACGACGTCGTTCGCGGCATGCTCCTGCAGCACGCCATTGGGCTCGCCGGTCGCGTAGCGGCCGAAGTGCGCGCCGTCCGGATCCGGGGTCTCGCGCGTGATGCCGGCGAGCTGCAGCGCCCGGGTGTTGCAGATGCCCGAGTGACAGTCAGAGCGCAGCACGTACACCGGCTGGGTGGTCGAGACGAGGTCCAGATCCTCGGTGGTCGGCGTTCGGCGCTCGGCGAGCTTGGACTCGTCGTAGCCCCAGCCCT
>DATANT010000272.1:0-14117 GCA_036266115.1 Gemmatimonadaceae bacterium
GCTGGGCCGGGGTCAGGGTCCGGTCCGGCGGGATCGCCACCTCCACCGCCGCAGGCGGTGGCGAGGAGCAGGATGGCGAAGGGACGGAGGGACTGGCGCATGGTGGGAGCTCCGATCGGGAGGGTGTTGGTCGCGGGACGTCCATCGCATCGACCGAGCGGCGTGTGCCGCCGGTGTAGGACGGAGGAGGGACCGGTCGCGACGCGCGACCGGTCCCTCCTCCGTCTCAGCTGTCTCCTGCCTCCTGCTCACTGCCGGTGGGCCGTGCGGCCCACCGGCAGCATCGTGCGCTCAGCTCTCCGTGCGCCCCTTCACCGGCGGCTGGGCCGGCCCGATGCCATCGGGATCGAAGTGCTTCTGGCTGCCCAGCACGCGCTTGAAGCTCCAGAACGTCAGCGCGAGCACGAAGAGCCAGCTCACGGCCATGAAGATGATTGCGGTCGTCGACATCGGTGTCCTCTAGACGGGTTGGGCCACGCGGGCCTGCTCATCGGGGAGCGCGCCGGCCGGCGTGTCCTCCACTTCCACGAAGCCCTTGCGATCGTCGTAGCCGTTGCGCTTCCAGGCCATCCGGATGAGGAGCAGGAAGCCCACCACGAAGGCGAGCATGATGGCCCGCGAGGCGTGCACGTAGAACACGTGCTCCGGGATCACCGGGCCGCCGCCGGCCATTCGCTCCAGCGTGAGGATGGGCCACGCGTCCTGCCACGCCCACCAGCCCAGGATGACGAACAGGTAGGCGGGCGTCACGTACGTCATGATGAACTTGTAGATGGGCGGGATCCGCATGTCGGCGCCCTGGTGCATCGAGTGCCACGCCTTCTCGGGCTTGAAGACCCACATGAAGAGCACCACCTCGATGGTCGCGAACAGCGCGAGCCCGAAGGTGCCGCCCCAGTAATCCCACTCGTCCAGCATGCCGTAGCGGAACCAGATGATATTCAGCAGGCCGAACGCCAGCACCACCGCGCCCAGGCCCCAGGTCACCGGCTCGCGCCGCCAGCCGAACTCCTCGCGGAAGAACGCGATGATGGGCGTGGCCATGGCCACCGACGACGTGATGCCGGCAAAGAAGAGCAGGCCGAACCACATGAAGCCGAGCAGGTTGCCGAACGGCAGGTTCTGGAACACCACCGGCATCGTGGCGAAGCCGATGTTGAACGAGCCGGAGCTGGCGATCTGCGTGAGCCCCGTGACGCCGAAGAACACCACGGCCGCGGGGATCGCGATGCTGCCGCCGAGCACCACCTCAGCCGTCTCGTTCGTGGCCGCGGTGGCCACGCCGGAGAGGACGATGTCGTCCTTGGTGGAGAGGTACGACGCGTACGCCTGCAGCGTGCCCATGCCCACCGAGAGCGTGAAGAAGATCTGGCCGGCGGCGGCGAGCCATACCCCGGGCTGCCCCAGCTTGGAGAAGTCGGGCTGGTAGATGAACTGCAAGCCCTGCGCGGCCGTGGAGCCATCGGGGCCGGCCGGGAGCGCCAGCACCACGATGGCCAGGATGAGCGCGAAGATGAAGAGCACCGGCATGCCGATCTTCGCCAGCTTCTCGATGCCGCCCGAGATCCCCTTCGACACGATCCAGAAGTTCAGGAACAGTGTGATGAAGAAGAAGAGGAAGGGCTTCCAGATCCCGTGCACCGAGCTGTCGCCGATGGACTGGAACGACTGGAGATACTGCACCATGGACTGCTGGGTGTCATGGCCCCAGTAGTCCTTGGTGATCGAGAAGAAGGTGAACGCGAGCGTCCAGCTCTCGATGTAGGTGTAGTAGATGAGGACGATGAGTGGGACCACGAGCCCCATCGCGCCCAGATACTTGGCCGCCGGATGCTTCCAGAGGGCGGCGAACATCCCGGGGACGTGTCCCTTGCGGAAGCGACCGCCGTTCCGCCCCACCCCCCACTCGATCCACATCAGCGGGATGCCGAGGAGGAGCAGGGCGGTGAAGTAGGCGATCATGAACGTGCCGCCGCCGTTGTTCGCCGCCTGCGACGGGAAACGCAGGAAGTTGCCGAGACCCACGGCGTTGCCGGCCATGGCCAGGATCAGGCCAATGCGACTACCCCAGGCTTCGTTCGGGTTACTGGCGCTCTGACTCAACCGGTAGCTCCGGTGTGGGAGGGAAGTGGAGGAGAGGCGGGCGAGTGTCCAACTACAAGCGCGACAACTTAGTGCGCCGAACGCGCGGTGCGCCAGACGCCGAGCCCGTCAGGCGCCGTAGACCTCGAAGATGCCCGTGGCGCCCATGCCGCCGCCCACGCACATGGTCACCAGCCCGATGCCCCCGCCGCGCCGGCGGAGCTCGTGGATCAGCTGCGTGGTGAGCTTGGCGCCGGTGGCCCCCAGGGGGTGGCCGAGCGCGATGGCGCCCCCGTTGACGTTCACCTTCTCGGGCGGCATGCCGAGCTCCCGGACCACCGCCAGCACCTGGGCGGCGAAGGCCTCGTTGAACTCGATGAGATCGATGTCCGCCATGCTCATCCCGGCCCGCTCGAGCGCCATGGGCACGGACTTGAGCGGCCCGACGCCCATCACGTCCGCGTGGACCCCGCCCACGGCGTAGGTGACCAGCCGGGCGAGCGGCGTCACCTCCATCTCCTGCGCCTTCGCGCGGCTCATCACCAGCAGGGCGGCGGCGCCGTCCGAATAGGGGCTGGCGTTGCCGGCGGTCACCGTGCCGTCCTTCTTGAAGGCCGGCCGCAGCGCGGCGAGCTTCTCCAGCGTCGTACCCGCGCGCACCAGCTCGTCCTGCGCGAACCGGTGCTCCTCCTCGTGCTTGGTGGCGCCGCTCCAGGTCACCCGCTTCACGGGCACCGGCACGATCTGATCGTCGAAGCGGCCATCACGCTGGGCGGCCGCGGCCTTCTGCTGGCTCTCCAGCGCCCACGCATCCTGGTCCGCCCGGCTCACCCCCCACCGCTCGGCCACCCGCTCCGCGGTGAAGCCCATGCCGATGTACATCTCGGTGAGCTCCGGGTGCAGGCGGGTATGGTAGCCGGACATCGGCACCTGGCTCATCATCTCGACGCCGCCCGCCAGCACGGTGTCGGCCATGCCGCTCATGATGGCCTGGGCGGCCGAGGCGACGGACTGCAGTCCCGACGAGCAGAATCGGTTGATGGTGGCCCCCGGCACCTCCACCGGGAAGCCGGCGCAGGCGAGTGCGTTGCGCGCCACGTTGAGCCCTTGCGAGGCCTCGGGCATGGCGCACCCCCACAGGGCGTCCTCCACGTCCGCCGGTGACACACCGGCGCGGCGCACCGCCTCGTGCATGAGCAGCGCCGAGAGATCGATGGGACTCACGTTGGCCAGCGCGCCGTCCGACTTGCCGCGACCCACGGGCGAGCGAACGGCGGAGGCGATGATGGCGTCTTCCATGATGACGGTCTCCTCTCTGTATCGCGTCGGATGTGGCTCAGTTGCGCAGGGGCTTGCCGGTTTCCAGCATGTACTTGATGCGCGCCTGGGTCTGGGGCGTGCCGAGTAGCGCCAGGAACGCCTCGCACTCGAGGTCCAGGATGTCCTGCTCGGTCACCGTGCGCGGGGGGCCGTCGCCGCCGCACAGCACGTACGCCACCCGGTTGCCGATCACCACGTCGTGGTCGGAGATCTGCTGCGCCTCGCGCATGGCCCACACGCCGTAGCGCAGGTTGCCCAGCCCCTCCGTGCCCAGGGCCCGGATGGTGCGCGGCACCGGCGGCACGTAGTCCGGCGCCAGGTCGATCACCCGCTGCCGGGCGTCGGCCAGCAGGAAGTCGCGGTTCATCGAGATGCGGTCCCGTGGCCGGAGAAAGCCCATGGCCCGCGCGTCGAGCGCGCTGGTGGACGTCTTCGCCATCGCGATGGCCTGGAAGGCGCGCTTCACCGCCTCGAACGGATCGGCCTCCGGGTACGGCTCCAGCGCCTCGGTGAAGCGGAAGAGCAGCTCCTTGGTGCCACCACCGGCGGGCAGCAGCCCCACGCCCACCTCTACCAGCCCGGTGTACAGCTCCGCGTGCGCCTGCACCTGGTCCGCGTGCAGCAGCATCTCGGCGCCGCCTCCCAGGGTGAGCCCGAACGGCGCCACCACCACCGGAAAGGGCGCCTCACGGATGGACGTGGTGGCCTGCTGGAACCGGCGCACCGCCTGCTCCAGCTCCGCCCACTGGCCGCGGAGCGCCACCGCGGCCACCGCCATGAGGTCGGCGCCGGCGCTGAAGGTGCGCGGGTCGTCGTTGCCCACCACCAGGCCGTTCCAGCCCTCCCGCCCCACGCGCTCCAGCGCCTCCGCCAGCTCGTCCAGCACGCCCTGGCCAATGGTGTTCATCTTCGTGCGGAACTCCAGCAGCGCCACGCCCTCGCCCAGGTCCAGCAGCGCGGCGTCCGCCGTCTCGTGGATGAGCGTGCGACCCTCGCGCAGCGCGGCCGCCTGGATGCGCCCCGGCGTGGCCGGTGGCGCCACGTACTCGCCGTTGAGGGCCAGCACCTCGTGGCTCGCGCCGGCGGCGCGGTAGAAGCCGGTGCGCGCCGCGGCCAGCAGCGGCGGTTCGCTCAGCCCGAGCGCGTGGATGCCGGCGCGCACGCGATCGAGCCCGATCGCGTCCATCTGCGCGAAGGGGCCCATCTCCCAGCCGAAGCCCCACTCCAGCGCGTGGTCCACCGCCATGATGTCGTACGCCACCGCCGGCGCGGTGTGCAGCACGTAGTGGTAGGTGCCGAAGAGCAGCGCGCGCAGGAAGTCGCCCTCGCGCCCCGGCAGCTCCACCAGCTGGCGCATGCGCTCGGCCAGCGGTACCCGCTCCAGCCGCGCCACCGCGCCCGGCAGCGCGTCGGTGCGCTGCGGCTGGTACTCGCCGGTGCGCCAGTCCAGCGTGGAGATCTGCTTGCCCTGCTTCTGGTAGAAGCCGGCGCCGCTCTTCTCGCCCAGCCGGCCGCCCGCCACCAGCTGCTGCACCCAGTCGGGCATGGCGAAGTCCTCGCCGGTGGCCCTGGCCAGGCCCGACGTCACGTGTCCCAGCACGTCCAGGCCGGTGATGTCGCCGGTGCGGAAGGTGGCCGACTTCGGGCGGCCGATGAGCGCGCCGGTGAGCGCGTCCACCTCGTCGATGGAGAGGTCGAACTGCTCCATGAGGCGGATGGTGTACACCAGCCCGTACACGCCCAGGCGGTTGGCCACGAAGCCCGGAACGTCACGCGCCACCACCACGCCCTTGCCCAGCACGCGCTCGGCGAACCGCTGCACGGCGCGCTGCGCCTCGGGCGAGGTGTCGGCGGTAGGGATGAGCTCCACCAGGTGCAGGTAGCGCGGCGGGTTGAAGAAGTGCATGCCCAGAAAGCGGCGGCGAAACTCGTGGCCGCGCTGGTTGGCCAGCGCCGCGATGGGAATGCCCGAGGTGTTGGACGCCACCACGGTCTCGGGGCCGAGGATCGGCTCCAGCCGCGCGTAGAGCTCCTGCTTGGGGGCCAGCTGCTCGACGATGGCCTCGATGACCAGGTCGCAGCCGTCGAGGCGCTCCAGGTCGTCCCGGATGGTGCCGGTGCGCACGAGCGCAGCGCGACCGGCGTCCATGAAGGCCGCGGGGCGGGCCTTGAGGGCGCGCTCCAGCCCCGCGCGGGCTGGAGCGGCCCCGCCGTCGTCTCCCGGGACGTCCAGCAGCTCCACGGGAATTCCGGCGGAGGCGGCCAGGGCGGCGATGCCGCTGCCCATGGTGCCGGCTCCGATCACACCGATCCTTGCGATTCGCATTTCGTGGTATCCTCGTCGGGCCCGCGGTGGGACGGGGGAAGCTGCGACAGGACTCAGGGGGCAGGTTGGACCGTCCGGCGCGAACCTGCGCGGACGCCGGCAGCCGCGATCCTCATCGTACCCTAGCGGGTCGCGCGCACGAGGGGAACAAGCGGCCGCGACTGGACGCGGCTCGGGCCGCCGGGTACACTCGGGAGCACGCACGAGGCACCTGCGTCGCGCCACACCCACCACCCACCGCGTACCCCACCCCATGACCGTCGCACTGCTCGCCGCTCCGCTGCTGGCCCTGTCGCTGCTCGCCGGGTCCACCGTGCACGCCCAGCCGGCCACGACGCCGGCTCAGGCGCCGACGCCGGTGGGCTCCTCCACCTGGACCATCGACGTCTCGCACTCCGACGTCACCTTCCGCATTCGCCACCTGGTGAGCCGGGTGACGGGTACGTTCAACGAGTGGAAGGGGAGCATCGTCGCCGATCCGCAGGCGTGGGAGAACGCCTCCATCGACGTGGCCATCCAGACCGCCAGCATCGACACGCGCAACGAGCGCCGGGACAACGACCTTCGCTCCAACAACTTCTTCGACGCCGCCAATCACCCGGTGATCTCCTTCCGCAGCACGAAGGTGGAGCGCACGGGCGACAAGGCGAAGATCCACGGCGAGCTCACCATGAAGGGCGTCACCAGGCCGGTGGTGCTCGCGGGCACGCTCACCGGCCTCGCGATGCCGGCCACCGGCCGGGCGCGGGTGGGCTTCGAGGCCAGCACCACGGTGAACCGTCTGGACTACGGCATCACCTGGAATCGCGCCGCGGAGGGCGGCGGCGCGCTGCTGGGCGACGACGTGGAGATCTCGATCAACGTCGAGGCGATCCGCCAGCAGTAGGCGGTGCGGCGCGTGGGGGCGGGGCGGCGCCAGCGGCTCGCCGCTCCGCTCCCGCGCCGGCCGCTCACCGGGTGCCCGGGAGGCTCGTCACCCCACCGCTCACGATGAACGCCATCACGTCGGCGCTGTCCGCGGCCAGCGGCGTCACGCGGTGCTGGGGGATCACGAGCAGGTTGCCAGCGAAGTTGTACGACTGCGGGAAGTACACCGCCACGTAGCCTTCCAGGCCCAGGTGGCCGAGCGAGCCCTGGGTGATGAAGCCCAGGGCTTTCGCGTCCGCGCCATCCAGCAGGGTGACGAGCACGGGCTGGTCGAAGCGGCGGCGCTCGCCCACGAAGGCGTTGAGCAGGTCGCGCGTGGACGAGTAGAGCAGCCGCACGAACGGCAGGCGGTCCAGCCACCGCTCGATGAGCCCGAACACGCCGAGCACGCCCCGGTGGAACAGGCTGGAGGCGAGGAAGCCGGCGAGCGTGACCAGCGCCACCGTCGCCGCGAACCCGGCCCCGGGAATGGGAAGCCCCAGCCAGCCGTCGATGGTGCGGAACACCACCACGCACACGTAGATGGTGATGGCCAGCGGCGCGAGCAGCACGAGGCCGCGCAGGAAGTAGGCGAGCAGTCGGCGCATGAGAGCTTGGGGCGGTGAGGGAGCGACGGCTACAATCTGCCCTGCCCGAGGCCGGGGGCACAGGGCGCAACGGGCGTCTCGCGACCGACGTATCTTTGGGCACGAGCACCGGGCCACCGTCACGCCTCGCCCCCGACGGGCCCTCCTTCCTCGACTACCGCCACGAATGCGCCCCTCCCACTCGTTCCGCATCCTCGCCGCCGCGCTCCTCGGCGCCGCCCTGCCGGCTGTCGCGCCCCTCGGTGCGCAGGTCGCCGGCTCCGGCGCCGGCACCGGCGCCAGGAAGCCGATCACGCAGGACACGTACGACATCTGGCGCACCATTCAGGGCGCGACGCTGTCGCGGGACGGGCAGTGGGCGGTGTACACGCAGAGCCCCGTGGTGGGCGACGGCGAGCTGGTGGCGCGCGCCACGCGCGGCGCCACGGAGTACCGGGTGGCGCGCGGCTACACGGGCCGGCCCACCAACTCGGTGGCGGCCAACGCCGCGTTCACGGCGCCGCCCGCGCAGATCACCGCGGACTCGCGGTGGGCGGTAGCGCTGGCCTACGCGCCGCAGGCCGAGTTCGAGCAGGCGCGACGCGCGAAGAAGAAGCCCGCGCAGATGCCCCGGGCGTCGCTCGCGCTGGTGTCGCTGGCCGACGGCCAGGTCACCCGCGTTCCGCGCGTGAAGTCGTTCCAGCTGGCCAGGGAGTCGGGGCGGTTCATGGCGTACCTGCTGGAGCCCGCGGACAGCGCCGCGCGCGCCGACAGCACGCCGGGCGCGGCGGCTCCCGTGGCCGCGGCCGCCGCGCCCGGCGGCACGCCGCGCCCGGTGGCCGACACCGTGACGCAGGCGAAGAAGAAGGACGTGGGCTCCACGCTGGTGATTCGCGAGCTGGCCACCGGCCGCGAGACGCGCGTGGAGGACGTGCTGGAGTACGCGGTGGACGAGCGCGCGCAGTGGGTGGCGTACGCGGTGTCGTCGCGGAGCGGCGCGCGTGACGGCGCCTACGTGCGCGCGCTGGAGAGCGGCCGCGAGACGGCGCTGCTCACCGGCCCCGGGAAGTACGGCCAGCTTGCCTTCGACGAGCGCGGCGCGCAGATCGCATTCGTCTCCGACCGCGCCGAGGCGGCGCGCGAGAAGCCGCGGTTCGCGCTGTACCACGCCACGCTGCCCGCCGGGCGTGCGGTGGCGGTGGTGCAGCCGGCCGCGCTGGGCGCGGACGTGGTGGCGGAGAAGGGCGCGGTGCGCTTCACGAAGAGCGGCACGGCGGTGCTGTTCGGCCTCGCCCCGGCGCCGCTGGATTCCATCCCCGCCGACTCGCTGGCCGACAAGGCGGTGTTCGATCTCTGGCACTGGAAGGATCCGCGCCTGCAGCCGCAGCAGATCGTGGAGGCGGGGCGCGACCGCTCCCGCGCGTACACCGCCATCTATCAGGTGGGCCGCGAGCGCATGGTGCGGCTGGCCAACGACTCCATGCCCGAGGTCACGGTGAGCGACGACGGGCGCACGGCGCTCGCCGTCACCGATGCGCCATACGCCGTGGAGCGCATGTGGGGCGATGGCGGCAACGACGTGCACGTGATCGACGCCATGACCGGGCGCCGGACGACGGTGGCCCGGAGGGTGCCATACGGCGCGACGCTCTCGCCGGGCGGCCGGTACGTGCTCTGGTTCGCGGACGGGCGGTGGCACTCGTGGGACGTGGCCGCCAGTCGCGCCGCGGACGTCACCGGCGCGCTCGCTGGCGTGCGCTTCGACCAGGAGACGTGGGACACGCCCAGCACACCCGCGCCATGGGGCGTGGCCGGCTGGACGACGGGCGACCGCAGCGTGCTGCTCTACGACCGCTACGACGTGTGGGAGGCCGACCCGGCCGGCGCGCGCGCGCCGCGCATGGTCACCGACTCCGTGGGGCGCCGCCGGCAGCTCGTCTTCCGCCTCGTGGACCTCGACCGCGAGGCGCGCGCGATCGACGCGCGCGAGCCGCTGCTGTTCCGCGTGCTCGACGACGAGACCAAGGCGAGCGGCTTCTGGCGCGACCGGCTTGGCGCGGCGCAGCAGCCCGAGTCGCTGGTGATGGCCGATCGCGCGTTCGGCACCCCGCAGCGCGCGCGCGACGCCGAGGTCTACCTGCTCACGCAGTCCACCCTGCGCGAGTTCCCCGATCTGTGGGTGGGCCCGTCGCTCACCAGTCTCGCGCGCGTGTCCGACGCGAACCCGCAGCAGCAGGAGTACCGGTGGGCCGACGTGGAGCTGGTGCGTTGGCGGAGCGACGAGGGCGTCCCGCTCAAGGGGCTGCTCTTCAAGCCGGACGACTTCGACCCGAGCAAGAAGTACCCGATGGTGGTGTACTTCTACGAGCAGCTGAGCGACGGGCTGCACAACTACGCGGCGCCCACGGGCCGCAACGTCATCAACCCGGTGGTCTACGCGTCCAAGGGGTACCTGGTGTTCTTCCCGGACATCGCCTACCGCGATGGCTACCCGGGGCAGAGCGCGCTGCACTCCATCGTGCCGGGCGTGCTCTCGCTGGTGGCGCGCGGCTTCGTGGACGCCAACGCCATCGGCTCGGCGGGCCAGTCGTGGGGCGGCTACCAGACCGCGTACATGATCACGCAGACGCCCATCTTCAAGGCGGCGATGGCCGGTGCGCCGGTGGCGAACATGACCAGCGCCTACGGCGGCATTCGCTGGGACTCGGGGCTGGCGCGCGCCTTCCAGTACGAGAAGACGCAGAGCCGCATCGGCGGCTCCATCTGGGAGTACCCCATGCGCTTCATCGAGAACTCGCCGCTGTTCTACGCGGATCGCGTGCGCACCCCGCTGCTCATGATGCACAACGACGGCGACGGCGCGGTGCCCTGGTACCAGGGGATCGAGCTGTTCGTCGCGCTGCGCCGGCTGGGCCAGGAGGTGTATCTGGTGAACTACAACGGCGACGGCCACAACCCGCGCAAGCGCGCCAACCAGAAGGACGTGGACCTGCGCATGCAGCAGTTCTTCGACCACCACCTGCGGGGTGCTCCGGCGCCGGCGTGGATGACGGAGGGCATTCCCTTCCTGCGGAAGGGCCGCGACCAGCTGGTGCCGCCGGTGACCGCGGCCGGCGAGCCGGGTGGCGAGCCGGGTGGCGAGCCAGCGCCGGGCACCCCGGCGGCCGGGGCCACCGGCGCGCCGGTGCCGGTGGGCGCGCCATGACCACGCCGCCCACGGCGGGGGTGGTGCCGCCGCCCGCCGATCCGATCGTCCGCTTCCAGGAGGCGCTGGCCGCGGCGGTCCGGCTCGACCGCGCGCTGCTGCCCGAGCCCACGGCCTGCGCGCTCGGCACGGTGGACGGGGAGGGACGGCCGTCCGTGCGCATCGTGCTGCTCAAGGAGGTGGACGAACGCGGCTTCGTGTTCTACACCAACTTCGAGGGACGGAAGGGCCGGGAGCTGCTCGCGAACCCGGCGGCGGCGCTCTGCTTCCACTGGCAGCCGCTGGAGGTGCAGGTCCGGGTGGAGGGCCCCGCGGCGCCGGTGAGCGACGCGGAGGCGGATGCCTACTTCGCGTCCCGCGCGCGGGAAAGCCAGCTGGGGGCGTGGGCCTCGCTCCAGAGTCGCCCGATCGCCGAGCCCGGGGACCTGGAGCGGCGGCTGGCCGAAGTGGAGGGGCGATTCGCGGGCGGGCCCGTGCCGCGACCCCCGCACTGGTCGGGGTTTCGGGTGCGGCCGGAGTGCATCGAGTTCTGGCGGAACCGGGCGTCGCGGCTGCACGAGCGCCATTCGTACACGCGGCGGGGCGGGGGGTGGGCGGTGGAGACGTTGTATCCGTAGCGCCGGGATCGTGGCCAGGCACGCCGGTGGCCACCTCGCTCCCCGCCGTTCGCCCAGCTCTCACCCCGGCCCGCTGTCCACCGCCGCGCCCGCCGCGATGGACTCGAGCGCCGCGCCGGCGATCCACCCGCGGCTCGCGGCATGCGTCGCGGCGGCCAGGGTATCCGGCACCAGCAGTAGCTCCACCGGAGCCCTCGCCACCTCCTCGGCCAGTCGCGCGATGCGCGCCGATCGCTCCGCGCTCCCCGTCACGTCCCGGATGTAGACCGCCAGGATGCGCCCCGGGTGGTCCCGCACCACCGACGCGTAGATCTCCGGGTCCTCCTGCCCGCTGTCCCCGATGAGCAGGAACCGCAGCGCCGGGTACTCCGCCAGCACGCGCCGGATGGCGAGCTGCTTGTGCGCGCCGTGATTCGTGGGCAGCAGCTCGTGCGCCTCGATTCCCCAGTCCCGCAGCAGCAGTGGCCCCATCGGGATCCGCTGCAGCTCGAAGAACTCCACCAGCAGGTCGTACAGGTTCCAGGGGCTGCTCGACACGTAGAACAGCGGGTTGGGCCCGCCGTCCACGCCCCCCGCGGCCAGCGCCTGGTAGAACGCCGCCACGCCGGCGAACGGCAGCCGGGTGCGCGCGTTCCCGAAGAGCAGCGTCCGCGCCATGCGCAGCAGCTGGGTGGCGTCGGTGCGCACCACGGTGTCGTCGATGTCGCTGATGACGCCGAACGCCGCCCGTGGGGACGGCACGAGCACGCGGCCACGCACCGGACCGGCGGCCGCGGGCCGCGTGACCGTGTAGGTTACGTCATGCCATTCCGCACCGGCGGGCAGCGGCCGCTCCAGTGTGATCCGCTCCAGAAAGTGCCCCTCGCCGTTCGCGGTGAGCTCGCGTCGAGTGTCGCCGGCGTCCACCGCCACGCAGGCGAACGGCACCTCGTCGGTCTCGAATCGCCGCAGCGTGGCCAGCAGGTTCTCCCAGCTGCCCGCCTGCTCGGGCGAGGGACCCAGCGCCGCCCCGCGCAGCACCCGGCCCAGGACGGTGAGGTGCGTACGCGTGCCGTAGCCCACGTAGGGCGCCACGCGCGCCGGCCGGCCGTCGGGAGCCGCATAGCGGCGCTCGTCCAGCCGGCCCTCGGCGGCCGCCACGAGGCGGGCCACACTGCCAAGCCACTTCTTCATATCGTCACGAGATCCTCGGACAGTTCCCTCAACGGGAACGCCTTTCTACCTTGTCTGCCATGACCGTCACCCATGTCACCGACGCTGAGACCCCCGGTCCGGCGACCGAGTGGAACATCGAAGCGTCCCGCGAGCTCTACAACGTACGCGGCTGGGGCAACAGCTACTTCGACATCAATGAGAGCGGCCACGTGGTCGTGCGCCCCGACCGCGCCACGCCGGAGCGCGAGCTCGACCTGTTCGAGCTCGCGCACGACCTCGAGGCGCAGGGCGTCGCGCTGCCCGTGCTCCTCCGGTTCGCCGACATCCTCGGCTCCCGGATCGAGCAGCTCAGCGACCGCTTCCAGGCCGCCATGCAGGAGTACGAGTACACGGGTGGCTACACGACGGTCTACCCGATCAAGGTCAACCAGCAGCGGCACGTGGTGGAGGAGATCGTGGCCAGCGGCCGCCCCTTCCGCGTGGGGCTGGAGTGCGGCTCCAAGCCCGAGCTGCAGGCCGTGCTCGCGCTGGACGAGTCCACGGACCACCTGATCGTCTGCAACGGCTACAAGGACCACGAGTTCATGCGGCTCGCCCTCATGGGGCAGAAGCTGGGCCATCAGGTGTTCATCGTGCTCGAGCAGCTGAGCGAGCTGGATGTGCTGCTGGAGGTGGCCGACGAGCTCGGGGTGACGCCCAACGTGGGCGCGCGCATCAAGCTCGCGTCGGGTGGTCATGGCCGCTGGGCACAGAGTGGCGGGGAGCGCTCCAAGTTCGGGCTCAAGCCCGCGGAGCTGTACCGGCTCATCGAGCGTCTGCGCTCGCTGGGCCGGCTCGACATCCTCAATCTCATCCACTTCCATCTCGGCAGCCAGATCACCGACATCCGCTACATCAAGGCGGGCATGCAGGAGATCACGCGCTTCTACGCCGAGCTGCGGCAGATGGGCGTGAACGTGACGCACGTGGACGTGGGCGGTGGCCTCGGCGTGGACTACGACGGCTCCAACTCCACGGCCAACGCCAGCGTCAACTACTCGCTGCAGGAGTACGCCAACGACGTGATCTACACGATCGCCGAGGCGTGCCGCGAGCGCGACCTGCCCATGCCGCACGTGATCAGCGAGAGCGGGCGCGCCCTCACCGCGCACCACGCGCTGCTCCTCGTGAAGGTGATCGACGTGGAGTCGCAGCACGATCCGTTCACGCCGGAGCTCACCGACGACGACCACGCGGTGCTGCACGAGATGATGGACGACTTCCACACCGTGAACCACGCCGACGTGCCGCCGCGCAAGGCGCTCGAGGTGTTCCACGACGCCACCTTCGACCGCGATCGCGCGCGCCAGCTCTTCTACAGCGACGCGTTCTCGCTGCGCGAGCTGGCCCTGGCGGACCAGGTCTACTACAAGACCCTGAACGCCGTGGCCCGGGTCGCCGCGCGCTATCCGGACGTGTTCGCGGAGGTGGAGACGGAGCTCGACGCGTCGCTGGTGGACCGCTACTTCTGCAACTTCTCGCTCTTCCAGTCGCTGCCGGACAGCTGGGCCATCGACCAGCTCTTCCCCATCATGCCGATCCACCGGCTCGGCGAGGAGCCCTCCCGGCGTGGCACCCTGCAGGACGTCACCTGCGACTCGGACGGCAAGATCGACCGGTTCGTGGGTGAGAAGAACGGGCGGCCCAGCCTGGAGCTGCACGAGATGCGTGACGGCGAGGACTACATCCTCGGCATCTTCCTCACCGGCGCGTACCAGGAGATCCTGGGCGACCTGCACAACCTGTTCGGCGACACGAACGCCGTGCACGTCAGCCTCGACGGCAACGGCGAAGTCGTCCTCGAAGCCGTCATCAAAGGGGACACCGTCCGCGAAGTGCTCGACTACGTCGAATTCGATTCCAATGCCCTCATCAGTCGC
>DATANT010000273.1:0-2702 GCA_036266115.1 Gemmatimonadaceae bacterium
CCTGCGGGCAGCCACCCTGGACCAGCGGTGGGCCGCACCGGTAGTGCTGCGCGGGCACATGGCCTATCAGCGCGCCACCAACGCGCCGGAGCCCGCCGCTGCTGCACCGTGGCTGGACTCCGCCCTGGTGCATGCCCGCACCGCGCTCGCACGCGACGCGCGCAACGCCGAGGCGCTGGAGCTGCGCGGCGCGGCGCGGTACGCCCGCGTGCAGCGCGGTCTCGCGCGCGACAGCGCGGACGTCCGCGCGCTCGTCGACAGTGCCGAGGCCGACCTGCGCGCGGCCACGACGCTCGCGCCGTGGCAGGCGATGGCGTGGGTGCGCCTGAGCGAGGTGGACTATCGCAAGCTCAACATCGTGGAGGCCAACCGCGACGCGCAGCAGGCCTACCAGGCCGATGCCTACCTCACCGCCGCGCCCCTCGTGCTCTGGCGCCTGTTCGCCACGTCGTACGACCTGCAGTCGCCCGCCGACGCGGAGCGGTGGTGCACCACCGCGGCGCGCCGTTTTCCCGACGATCCGGATTTCCGGCGCTGCCAGCTGCTGCTCATGAACATGCGCGGCGCGCGCCCCGACATCCCCGCCGCCTGGCGGCTCTACGGCGAGTTGCGCGCGCTCTCGCCCAGGCCCGAGCGTGCGTTCTGGGAGAGCTGGGACCGCATCCTGGTGGCGGCCGCGCTCGGCCGCGCCGGCATGGCGGACAGCGCCCGGCACGTGCTGCTGGCGGCGCGCGTGGGCGCCGACGTGGATCCGCGTGGCGAGCTGCAGGGGCTGGAGGCGTTCGCGCGCACGCTCGTGGGCGACGACGACGAGGCGCTGCGACTGCTCACCCGGTACCTGCAGCAGAACCCGGAGCATCGGGAAGGGTTCGCGAAGCTCAACGCCTGGTGGTGGCAGAGCATCAATCGCGACCCGCGCTTCCTGGCGCTCGTGGGCTCGCGCTGAGTCGCACCAGTCGTCAATCACGGGGCATCCGACGCCGGACGGCTCGTAGACACCGCACCATACTGGCACGCACGGAGGCTTCGTGCAGCGTTCCCCGCTCCTCCTGGCCGTTCCGCTCGCCGTCCTCGCCACCCTCGCCGCGTGCAGCGACTCGCCGGCCCCCACGTCGCCACCACCGCTCGACACCTCGACGTCCACCTGCCAGAGCGTGGTGGTGCAGCAGTCGCTGGTGCGTCTCTACCCCGATGCCGGCACGCGCACCGCGGCGTTCGCGATCTTCGGCCGCGCGCAGGATCTCGCGCAGCGCGGCCAGCAGGCGCTGGCGCGCGCACAGTACTACGCGCTGGTGGACGACGTGACCGGGCGCTACCAGCGCGACGAGCTGAGTGAGGCACGGTCGCTGCCCGCCACGCAGAGCGCCGTGACCGAGCTCGTGGGGGTGCTCATCGTCTGCGCCGGGGACGACGTGCCGCCGGGTCTGTCCGTGGCCATCGCCGCCGCGGCGCGCGAGAGCGGCGACTCACGGATCTGCGTGGGCGTGCCGGGGCAGTCGCTGGAATGCCTGCTCCCCAACCATCGGCTGGACCTCGTGCTGGAGCCCGGCTTTCTCGCGCGTCCCGCGCTCGTCATCATCGAGTCGGCGCCCTTCCCGTTCGAGCCCATCGAGGACGAATTCGGAACGCAGTGGTCGCGCACGTGGGAGGTGCGCATCGAGCCCACGGAGGCGCAGGCCAACTTCCCGGGTACGGACGACGAATCGGCGCCGAGTGCGCTCGTGGCCGTGTGCGTCGTCGATCGGGTGCTGGGCGACGTGGACACGCATCATCCCGACCGTCCCACGCTGCGGGTGGCGCAATCCCCCGCCGCCGCCCCCGACGAGGCCGTGCTGCTGCCGCCGGAGACCGTGCTGGCCGGCGTGGACATCAACACCCGCCTCGATTGCGCCGCGCCACCCGGCGCCTCGCTCTCCCTCTCGTTGCCCTTCGGACGCTCGTGGCTCGGCCGTGCCGCGTGGGGCGCGCTGCGCAGCACGGGCGCCGCGATCTCCGGTGTGCTCCGCCCGACCATCGCGTACGCCTTCGATGGGGGAATCGGTGGCAAGACGAAGGTGGTCCAGAGCTTCTACGCCGCGGTGCGCGTGGACACCCTGGTCTTCCGCTCCGGCACGCGCGTATCGCCCGGCGACGTGGTGGGCACGCTCACGCTGCGCGTGGGCGAGGCGAAGCCGGTGACGCTGAGCGTCGGCACGGGCGACTTCGTGCCGCCCGACGGGATCTGCACGTTCACGTCGAGCAATCCCGCCGTGGCCACCATCGCCATCGGCACGAGCGGCAATGCCGCGAGCATCAGGGGCTTCTCGCCCGGCACGGCCGTGATGCGGGCAACGTGCGCCAGCGGCGCCGCCCGACAGTTGGATGTGACGGTGGTGCCCTGAGAGCCAGGAGCCAGGGGAAAGGAGGGGGAGAAGAACGGCAGAAGGGCAGAAGGCAGCGCTGCATGCGCCCCTTCTGCCCTCCTGCATTCCGCCTGCGGTTCGGCCGCAGTCCTTCTGCAGGTCTCCCCTCTCCTGACTCCTGCTTCCTCCTCCCTACACCACGAGGTTCAGCAACCGGCCCGGCACGAACACCACCTTCTTCGGCGTCGTCGTCACGAACCTCGCCACGGCGGAATCCGCCAGTGCCAGCGCGAGCACCTCGTCCTGGGTGACCGTCCTGCCCACCTCCAGGGTGCCGCGCAGCTTGCCGTTCACCTGCAC
>DATANT010000274.1:0-2918 GCA_036266115.1 Gemmatimonadaceae bacterium
GCGACCTGGAGCCCGGCGCCACCACCACGCTCACGCTCGTGCGCCCGGACGGCAACCGGCGCACCGTGCGGGTGACGCTGGCGCAGGCCGTGCAGGGGTGACGCGCGCCTGATGGGGGCGCAGGCGCGGGAGGGGGCCGGCGCGTAGATTTCACGCGTCCCGCCCCCCCTCAACCGTTCCGGATCCCCGCATGTCCACACACGCCAACGCCGGCGCGCACGTGTGCCGTTCGACAAGCGCGCCAGACGCCGACCAGGATGCACGCTGGAGCACGTACGCGTGCACCTGCCCGTGCACGCTCCCCTTCGTGCAGGAGGTGGTGCGGCAGGTCGCCTATCCGCTGGGTGCCGAGCGGGCGCGCTGCGCGCGGCACGAGCAGGAGACCGAGCAGCGAATTCGTGAGATGCTGGACGTGACGCTGAGCGCGGACGCCGAGACGCGGGCGGCGGCGGCGCGGCGCCTGGCCGCCGACCGGGAGCTGCTCGCGGCGTTCTTCCAGAACCTGGACCTGCTGCACCACGGCTGCGACCTGGCGCCGGCCACGGCGCTGCTCACCGCCGACGCGCTCGCGGCGCTCGACTAGGCCGCGTAGCGCGGCCACGCGCGTCCCCCCGCACGTTCTCACGCACGCCTCCACATGACCGCGTCGCGCTCCCCGCTGGATCTCGATCGGGCCACCATGCGCCACCTCGCGGACGAGGTGGTGGAGCTGGTGACCGACCACCTCTCCTCGCTGCGCGCGCAGCGCGTGGCCAGCAGCCTGCCGCGGGTGGACGCCGAGCGGCTGGTGGCGTCGCCGCCGCCGGAGATGGGCACCGGGATGGCGCCGCTCCTGGAGATCCTGAAGGAGCGCGTGATTCCGTATCACGCGCGGGAGCCGCACCCCGGCTTCATGGCGTACGTGCCCAGCTGCCCCACCTTTCCCGCGGTGCTCGGCGACTGGCTGGCCACCGGGTTCAACTTCTTCGCCGGCGTGTGGCCCATCGCCAGCGGGCCCAATGCGCTGGAGCTGGTGGTGCTCGACTGGTTCCGCGAGTGGCTCGGCATGCCCCAGGGGAGCGGCGGGCTGCTCACCAGCGGCGGCTCGGCGGCCACCTTCACCGCGGTGGTGGCCGCGCGCCATCGTGCCATCGGCGACACCCCGCACGACCTGCCGCGGCTCGTGCTGTACGCGTCGGAGCAGTCGCATTCGTCGGTGGCGCGCGCCGCGTGGATGGCCGGCATCCCGCGCGCCAACGTGCGCGTGGTGCCGTCGGACGACGCGTACCGCATGCGGGTGGACGCGCTGGCCGCGCTGATACGGCAGGACCGCGACGCCGGGCTGCTGCCGTTCATGGTGGTGGCGAGCGCCGGCACCACCAACACCGGCGCCGTGGACCCGCTGCACGCGCTCGCCGACCTGTGCGCGTCCGAGCTGCTCTGGCTGCACGCCGACGCCGCGTATGCCGGGTGCGGCACCATCTCGCCGCGGGTGCGCGAGGCGCTGGACGGCATCGGGCGCATGGACTCCGTGACCATCGACGCGCACAAGTGGCTGTTCGTGCCCTTCGAGTGCGGCGGGCTGCTCGTGCGCGACCCCAGCGCGCTGCGCGACGCCTTCGCCATCTCGCCCGAGTACCTGCAGGACGTCGCCGGCTCCGAGGAGAACGTGAACTTCTCCGACTACGGCGAGCAGCTCACGCGCATGGCGCGCGCGCTCAAGGTGTGGCTGTCGGTGGGCTACTTCGGCACGGCGACGCTGGCCGAGGCCGTGGAGCAGGGGTTGGAGCTCGCGCTGCACACCGAGCGGCTGGTGCTCGAGTCGCCGGAGCTGGAGCTGTTGAGTCC
The DNA here is from genome assembly GCA_036266115.1 of Gemmatimonadaceae bacterium. Taxonomy (GTDB): domain Bacteria; phylum Gemmatimonadota; class Gemmatimonadetes; order Gemmatimonadales; family Gemmatimonadaceae; genus DATANT01. The sequence continues at coordinate 1,828 of DATANT010000274.1, forward strand.
AGCGACGCTCGGGATCTGTTGCTTCCGGGTGCATCCGGCTGGGGTCGATGACGAGTCGGAGCTGGAGCGGTTGAACCTGGAGGCGTTGGAGCGGATCAACGCGGACGGGCGGTATCTGATGTCGTCGACGCGGCTGCGGGGGCGGTTGTCGCTGCGGGTGTGTCCGATCGGGTTCCGGACGAGCAAGGCGGATATCGAAGGGGTGGTGGGGTTGGCGCTGGGGTGAGAGGGGGGACAGGGAGGGCAGTCAAGGTTGTCATCCCGCAGTAGCGTGGCGGCGGCAGTGCGGCCCTCATTGTCATCCCGCAGGAGCCCCGCCGCAGGCGGGGCGAGTGTCGGGATCGCTCTCCCTCGCGGCAGTTCGGCCCCTCGCGCCTGATAGCCGCCCGTCGTATGGTCCCACGCGCGGATCAGGTCCTCCCGCACGCGCGCCCGCGGCGCGCATGTCAGGCCCCCTCACCAGACCATCATGCCCGACCCCTCGCACCCCGTCCTCCTCCTCCACGGCGCCCTCGGCACCGCCGCGACGATGGACGTGTTCCGCCCGCACCTCCCCGCCCCCGCGCACGCGTTCGACTTCGCCGGGCACGGCACGCGGTCATCCGAACCGGGCGCGTTCTCGATCGAGCGGTTCGCGGGTGACGTGATCGCGTACCTGGACGCGCACGACATCTCGCGTGCGGCGTTCGTGGGCTACAGCATGGGCGGGTACGTGGCGCTGTATCTCGCGGTGCACCATCCGGAGCGCGTGGCGCGTGTCGTCACGCTGGGGACCAAGCTCGCGTGGAGTCCGGAGGCGGCGGCGCGGGAGACGCGGTTGCTGGATCCGGACGTCATCGCGGTGAAGGTGCCGGGATTTGCTGCTGTTCTCGCCGAGCGACACGGGGTGGAGTACTGGGCAGAGGTGTGTCGGCGGACGGCGGGGATGCTACGGGAGCTCGGGGAGAGGCCGGTGCTCGGCTATGGTGCGTTTGCGGGGATTGGGTGTCCGGTGCGGCTGGCTGTTGGCAATCGGGATGGGACGGTCAGCGTGGAGGAGAAGTTGGCAGTTTCGCGGGTGATTGGCGGGGCGGAGTTGGCGGTGTTACCGG
>DATANT010000275.1:0-6123 GCA_036266115.1 Gemmatimonadaceae bacterium
TCCCCTTCCCGCGCTCCAGCAACCATGCCTCACGTTCCTCGTTCCGTCTCACGCGCTGCGGTGCTCGCCGTGGCGGCGATGCAGCTCGCCAGCCCGCTGGCCACGTCGCTGCGCGCGCAGCAGCCGGTGCGCCCCGACTCCGCGCGCCGCGACACCGCCACGGTGCAGCGCCTGCCCGGCGTGACCGTGACCGGCACGCTGCGCGAGGAGCGGCTGGAGGGCGTGCCCTGGGCCGTGGGCGCGGTGGGCACCACGGAGCTGCGGCGCGCGCAGCCCACGGTGAGCCTGGACGAGGCCCTGACGCTCATCCCGGGCGTGTACATCGCCAATCGCTACAACTTCGCGGTGGACTCGCGCATCGCGGTGCGCGGCTTCGGCAGCCGCGCCAACTTCGGCGTGCGCGGGGTGCGGGTGGTGCTCGACGGCATCTCGCAGACGCTGCCCGACGGCCAGAGCCAGACGACCAACGTGGAGCTGGGCGCGCTGGAGCGCGTGGAGGTGCTGCGCGGGGCGTCGTCGGCGCTCTATGGAAACGGATCGGGCGGCGTGGTGAGCTTCACCAGCGACCTCCGTTCGCCCACGCCGTTTCGCGGCACGCTTCGGGTGGAGGGCGGCTCGTTCGGCATGCGCAAGTGGCAGGCGCGGACCAACGGGCGCACCGAACGCGCCGCCGGCATGCTCTCGCTCACGCAGTTCACCTGGGACGGATTCCGCCAGCACAGCTCGGCCGACGTGCGGCAGCTGAACGCGGGAGTGGACTACGCCGTGTCGCCCACCACCACGGCCTCGGTGCGGCTCAACCTGGCCGACATGCCGGAGGCCTTCAACCCCGGCGCGCTGACGGCGGCCGAGTACGAGATCAATCCGGACACGGCGGCGCTCAGCAACGTGTTGCGCGGCTCGGACAAGCGCACCAAGCAGAACCAGCTCTCGCTGCGCCTGCAGCGCGCGAGCACCACCGGCATCGAGGTGGACGCGAGCGCCTTCGCGCTCACCCGCGACGTGCGCAACGCGCTGGCCGTGGCGCCGCCGGCGCCCTCTGGCCCGAACAACGGCACCTACGCCACGCTGGACCGCGAGGTGTACGGCGCGCGGCTGAGCGGCGCGCGCCGGCTGGGCGTCACCGGCCCGCGCGTGGTGGCCGGCGTGGAGTGGCAGCGCATGGAGGATCTGCGCGAGAACCGGCGCGCCACCAGCGGCCGCCCCACCGAGCCCACCGATACCCTGCTCCTCAGCCAGGTGGAGGCGGTGAGCAACGCCGGCATCTTCGCGCAGGCCGGCTGGTCACCCATGCAGCGCGTGGGGCTGAGCGCGGGCGCGCGCTACGACGCCGTGCGCTTCACGGTGGACGATCGCTTCGCGAGCGACGGCGTCAACAGCGGCGGCCGCACGCTGCCCGCATGGAGCGGGCACCTGGGGCTCAGCTGGGCGGCGCGCGAGGCGCTGGCGTCGTACGCCAACGTCTCCACGTCGTTCGAGACGCCCACCACCACCGAGCTGCAGACGCGCGCCGACGGGCTGGGCGGCTTCAACGCCGACCTGTCCCCGCAGCGCGCGCGGAGCGTGGAGCTGGGCGCGCGCGGCCAGCTGCTCGCCACTCGCGTGAGCTACGACGTGGCGCTGTTCCGCACGTGGGTGGACGACGCCATCGTGCCGTACCTGGAGACGAACGGCCGCGCGTACTTCACCAACGCCGGCGCCACGCGCAACGACGGGCTGGAGGCGGGGCTCTCGGCGCGCGTCTCGGACGCCGTGCAGGTGGAGGCGGCGTACACCTGGGCGCACTACCGCTTTGCCGACTATCGCGTGGTGCGCGGCGCCACGACGGACACGCTGGACGGCCGGACGCTGCCCGGGGTGCCCGAGCACTTTCTGCGGGTGGGGCTGCGCACGCGGCCGCTGGCGGGCGTGACGCTGGACGTGGATCACACGGTGAGCTCGTCGCTGTTCGCCGACGACGCCAACGCGCTGCGTGTGGAGGGGTGGGGCCCCGGGGTGACGGCGGTGCGCGGCGCGTGGGACGTGCAGCGCGCGGGATATCTGGTGCAGCCCTTCGTGGGCGTGGCCAACGTGTTCGACGTGCGCTACGTGAGCACGGTGACGGTGAACGGCTTCGGCGGGCGCGTGCTGGAGCCGGCGCCGGGCAGGAATTTCTACGTGGGGGTGGAGATGGGGTGGGGGCGGTGAAGGGGGCCAGGAGCGCCTGGGTGACGTCTGAGCAACGCGGGATGCTCTGTGCAGCGACGGCTGGCGTCCGCTGCAGGAGCAGGTGACGGGCAGTGGTAATCGGCACGAGCTGACGGACGGGGATTGCCGCAGAACGCTCGAATCCCCAGCGGTCATGACAGATCCCCTGACATCGGATGGGAATCTGCAGGCGCTGGGGATTCTTTCATGGGCTGAGCCGCGGCTCGATCCTACTGCTTCCGAGCACGTCTGCGTGCTCTCTCCGCGACAGACCCTGCTCGGAGCGTGGCGCTACGGCAGACGTATCGCCGTGTAGGGACGCTCGACCTGGTCGTGGTTGCTGTAGATGCTCGAATGATTCTCGCGACGGAAGGCCGGGAAAGCCCATTCCCGACCGGAGGGGGCGAGGTGCCCCTGCAGGTTGAGACTACCGTCAGCATTTGTCGCGATGCCGAACAGCGCACCGGTTGACGACAGGTGATGGCTCTCGACGTCTGCCGCGCTCCGCAGGTACCGACGGAGGTAGCCGCCGTAGATGGCCGGCCCATCCGTGAAGAGAGTCACGGAGCTCCCGATGTTGGTGTTGTAGCGCTCGACCGTCGGAATCGTGGTGATGCCGAGGAAGCTGCCGACCACGGGATAGCCGACACAGACGTACGGCGTGCCGGCGTCCGCCTGCTCCCAGGAGAGCGCGCAGGCGCCCGGGAACCAGAGGGAGTGGGTCGCGCCCATCGCGGCCCACGCGATGTCGTCCGTCGTGAAGTACAGTCGAAGCGAGGCTTCGCCAACCGGTGTCGGCACGTTGCCGTCCTCATCGGGCACCTGCTGCACCACGCCGTTATCGGTCACGGCGACCGGGTACGGCATCATCGAGCCATTGGCGCAGCCATTCAGCGTGATGGCGGCCGGCTCCGCGGGAGCCGCCGTGGACAGGGCGCCGTTGGCCCGCGTGTAGTAGGTCGCGCCGTCCAGCGTGACGGTCGCCGTCAGATAGACGACATGTGCCGTCTCATTCGCCTTGCAGAACATGAAGTTCACCCGATCGTACGTCCCGACGGGCACGGTTACCGCACTCGACTGCAGCAGGTTCCTCTCGAAGGACTCCGAGGCGAGGTCGACAAGGCAGTCGCCCGCACTACACGTGTACGGCTGCGCAGTCCCTGACGTGCTCGACGAGTTCTCGAGGATGATGGCGGTGATCGGTACTCGAAGCGACGTGATCTGGAGGTCCGTCGTGGCGAACGCCCCGCCCGCCAGGGCCTTCGAAGCCGAGGCGCTCAGGAGCGCCCGCCGACTGGCGACAGCAGCGGACGAATGCGCCGTTGTGCCACGCAGGCGGACCAACTCTGGCTTGATCCGCGCACCGCGCTTGTTCTCGGTGGGCGAGCCGCACCCAGCAGCCGTGAGCGTCGCGGCGCAGAGCACGAGGAGGAAACGACTGGCGCGTACGGTGAGCATGAGGCAGGGATTAGAGGGTGACTAGCCAGAACGCCGCCTGACTCCCGTGCGGGATCTGGCTGTGGTCGTCCTCCGCTAGACTGGAGCCCGCCGCTCCGTGACAATCCACGCGTCACGACGGCGCACAGGGCGAGCGTCCTCGGCGCGCGACACGCCGCCTTCGATGGCGGCCACCCCTTCGTCGCTGCGAGCACCCTGTGGGGAACGACAGAAGGTCGAACCCGACGAATCATGACGCACCATGCAGCGAAACGAAACGCGCTGACCCTCGCGCTCATCGTCCGCACCGCCGCCGCGCTGTCAGACATCACCAGGCAGAACCCTGTATGGCCTAGACCGTCAGCGAGCCCCGAAATCCCCTTGCGGCGTAGTAGGATTCTGCCCCGTTGTGGTACACGAAGACGGTGTCGTAGCGACGATCGCAGAAGAGCGCTCCGCCGAGTTTCCGAATACTGGCGGGCGTCCTCACCCAGCTCGATGTCTTCGTGTCGAACTGCCCGAGCTGCTGGAGCTGTCGGTACTCCTCTTCCGTCAGCAGCTCGATGCCCATGGCGGCCGCCATGTTCACCGCGCTGTCCTCCGGCTTGTGCTCCTTCCTCGCCTGCAGCGCTTCCTGGTCGTAGCACACGCTTCTGCGCCCCTTGGGGCTTTCCACCGAACAGTCGACGAATGTGATCTCGCCCGTCGCTTCATTCCGACCGACGACATCCGGCTCACCGCCCGTCCTCTCCATCTCGTGGAGCGACAACAGCTTTCCGGCGTTGCGTTCCAGCCTTGCCTGGACCTCTGCCCACTCGATCGATGCGTGGCGATTCATGGTCTTCTCGAAACGAGCCTTCAGCACCGCGAGCAGCTCCGCTCGCTGTTCCGGTGACAACGTTGTTGATGACATGGCTGTTGTTGGTGTGTGTGACGGACGGGCGCTTCGCGAACTCGGGCTCCGCCGCGAGCCTGACAAAGTAGTGAGCACATCCCGAGTGGGCACCCCTCTCTCCTGTCATCCCGAGCGAGCGCAGCGAGTCGAGGGATCTAGGGTCCCCGGGGTCGTGGCCGGCCACCAACACGATTCAGTAGATCCCTCGTAACCGTTCAGTGTTCTCGCCGGGCGGCCCCGGATATGCGGCGCGTGGTCGGCCATGAGTGCCGTCGAGCAGTTGGCGGCGGCGGGGGAGCGGCTCAGTCTCGCCGTCCGCACGGTGATCCTCGCGCAGGTCGCGCGCATCGCGGCGTTGGAAGCGCAGAACCACGCCTTGGAGGCGCGCGTGCGAGCGCTGGAAGTGCGGCTGGCGAGCAACTCGACGAACTCCTCGCGCCCGCCCTCGACGATCCGCCCGGCACCGCGCGCCCGACGGCCCCACCGAGCGCCCGAGGGCGCGGCGGACAGCCGGGCCATCCGGGCCACCAGCGCACCCTCCTGCCGCCCGAGCGCGTCGACGTGGTCGTCGCGCATCGCCCGACCCACTGTCGGCGCTGCGGCCACGCGCTCGCGGCGGCCGCCGCGGACGGCACGGCCACGCGGCACCAGGTGCTCGAGCTCCCCCCGGTGCGGGCGCAGGTGACCGAGCACCGTGCGCTCACCGTCGTCTGTCCGGCCTGCGGCACGCGCACGGGCGCCCGGCTCCCGGCCGCCGTGCGCCAGCACCACTTCGGCCCGCGCCTCGTGGCCGTCGCCGTCACGCTGCTCGGGCGCTGCCGCCTCTCGCGGCGCACGCTCACCGGGCTGCTCGCCGACCTCCTCGACGTGCCGGCGCCGGCCCTCGGCACCACCGAGCGCTTCGCTCAGGAGGCGAGCGCCGCGCTCCTCGCCCCCTACCAGGCCGTGCGCACGGCGGTCCGCGCGAGCCCCCGGGCGTGGGTCGACGAGACCGGGTGGGCGCTGCGTGGCCGGCTGCGCTGGCTGTGGGCGGCCGCGACGCCGCAGGCCACCCTCTTTCGCCTGGGCCGCCGCCGCGGGGCCCGCGCGCGTGAGCTCCTCCTCGGCCGCGCCTATGCCGGGGTACTCACGACCGACCGCTGGCGGGCCTACGACACGCACCCGCTCGCGCGCCGCCAGATATGCTGGGCACACCTCAAGCGGAACTTCCAGGGGCTCGCCGAGAGCGGCGCGCCCGGGACGGAGACGGCGACGCTCGGGGCGTGGGGCGTGCGCGAGGCCGAGCGGCTCTTCCACGCGTGGCATCGCTATCAGCGCGGGGCGCTCACGCGGGCCGCACTGCGGCGCGTGCTCGGGCCTGTACGTCGGCGCGTCCACCGCCTCCTCACGCGGGCGGCCGCCTCGCGCGAGCCCCGCCCGCCGCCGCTCGCGCGCGACCTGCTGCGCCTGTGGGCCGGGCTATGGACCTTCCTCGCGCACGAGGGGGTGGAGCCGACGAACAACCGCGCCGAGCGGGCGCTCCGCCCAGCGGTCCTCTGGCGGAAAACGTCCTTCGGCTCCACGAGCGGCGCGGGGCTGCGCGGCACGGAGCGGCTGCTCACGGT